>CAZJNQ010000168.1:0-1500 GCA_964547475.1 uncultured Porphyromonadaceae bacterium | reverse complement strand
GTATAATACAATATAAAATTGTAGCATTATATGATCACATTCAAACTTGATCCGAAAGCGGGAGTTCCATTTTACAGGCAGATCATTGACCAGATACAATATGGCATTGCTGCCGGCAACCTGAAAACAGGAGAGCAACTCCCGACCGTCAGGGCTCTGGCGGTGGAATTAAAAATCAATCTGAACACGGTTTCGAAAGCCTACAAAGAGCTTGAGATCCAGAACGTTCTGGAAACCCAGCAGGGAACGGGAACGTTCGTCAGTGCCACGAACGTCAGGATTTCTGACAAGGAAAAGGAAAAGAAGCTGGAAGATATTTGCAATGAATTTCAAACCATAGCTTTCAGCTACGGATTTTCTACAGATGATATTATTAAACACCTAAAAACCAACAAGAAATGAACTCTTCAACTGTTACCAAGAATGTGGTTAATCCTGTAGTGGTCACGGTGATGCTCATCCTGGCGGGAGTCAGCATCGGATTATACCTCCTTGAGGTTATCGATGTCCCGATCCTCGCTGGTGCTCTGGTAGTATCGGTATTGATCGCAAGCTTGATCCACATTGCCGACCAGTGGGAAAAGGCTGTAGTTCTGAGGATGGGTCGTTTTATCGGTTTAAGGGGGCCCGGTATATTCATGATCATACCCATCATCGACCGGGTTAACCGTTACATCGACCAAAGGGTGAGGGTGACTGATTTCTCGGCCGAAGAGACCCTTACGAAAGATACCGTTCCGGTCAATGTGGACGCCATTGTGTACTGGACCGTCTGGGATGTGGAAAAAGCGGCCCTGGAGGTTCAGGAGTATCAGCGGGCCATCAATTTCATTGCCCAGACAGGATTACGTGACACGATCGGGAAGCACGAGCTGGCCGATCTGCTTCAGGACCGTGAAAAAATCGGAAAGGATCTGCAAAAAGTCCTGGATGAAAACACCAATCCCTGGGGTATAACGGTTCAGACCGTGGGAATCAAGGATATCAAGATCCCGGCAGGCCTCGCCGACGCAATGAGCAAGCAGGCACAGGCTGAACGGGAAAGGAAAGCCCGTGTGATCCTGGGTACCGCCGAAACCGAGATCGCAGAGAAATTTGCCATGGCCAGCAAGCAATATCAGGATAACCCGATCGCACTCCACCTAAGGGGTATGAACATGCTGTACGAAGGATTGAAGGATAAAGGCTCGATGGTCATTGTCCCCAGCTCGGCGCTGGATTCGATGAACCTGGGCGCTATCGGGGGGTTGACTTCATTGGGTACCAAACCCGCCGGAGCTGTGGCTGACGCCATTTAAACCAATAGCCGCCATGAAAGCCAGAGGCCGAGAGACTTTAGAGACCAAGAGACCAGAGACAGCAGTCACTCGTCACTCATCACTCGTCACTCATAAAATGAAACCCTTCTTTCCACTCCTGCTTCTCATTCCGGCGAGCGTTCTTCTGTGCTCCTGCAAACCTTATCAGCAACGGACTGAAGTTCAGGTGATCGACCTGTCG
>CAZJNQ010000167.1:0-1555 GCA_964547475.1 uncultured Porphyromonadaceae bacterium | reverse complement strand
TGTTCATGCCTGTCCCTGTCAATGTCAATGGTGATGAGCTTGCCCCCTGTCTTGCTCAGGGCCCAGGCGATCCAGATCCCGGAATGGCCGGTGGATGTGCCGATCTCCAGGGCGCTTGTGTAATGGTTCTTTATGATGATGTCATAGAGCAACTGCCCGTCCGATGCCGGAATATTCATGTCGTACCATTGCCTCGAATGACTCTCGAGGAATTCTCTGACTTTTTTATCCAGATCCGGATTTTCCCTGAGTTTCTGGGCCTGCAAACCGGTGAAGGCAAAGCACAGCAACAGCGCCGACATGAGGATCAGGGCAGGCTTTGAGGTTGTTTTCATTTTGATAATCAGTTTATTGATTATTGGAATCAGAATGTTGGGAAAGGTTTAATCCGGTCATTAAACCGTGCACGTTCAAACCAGTCGGGGATTAATGTTCACGATAGCGCCGTTTCATCATGGACCGAACCGCTCCCATTCACCAGCCCGGTCTCGCCGCGAATCCGTGAAACCCTGAAAGTATAATAGATACCGGCGATCAGGGAGATGATCGCGAACTTCTGGAAGAGCGGATTTCCGGGGAACCTGATGAGCCACATGAAGGCGTACGCGAGCACGGGGACCATGATGGACACGGTGGCCAACCAGAAAATGTACAGGCCAACCGCCGGACGGATAGCCAGCAGTTTGGCCAGCACCAGGAAAACAAAGCCACCCACAACCAACGCGGAACCGATCACATGGGCCAGCCTGAGACTGGGAGAATCGGCGGGACAGACCATGAGCAGGTAACCCAGCGCGATCAGCCAGCTCAAAACCCAATAAACAGGGCTGTTTGGAACCGGTCTCTTCATCAGATGATAGCGACCGAGCCTGAACAGGATCCAGCCGCAAATGATCATCCCTGCCTGGTTGACGTATTTTGAAACATCGTTGGGACGCCCGTCCAGTGAGTACAGGTTGCCCAGGTGCGAAAAAGCGTGATGGACCAGGGAGAACCTGCCGGGATAAAACAATATGCCGATGGTGAAATTCAGCAGCATAAATACCAGCAGGAGATTTCCGTAATACAGGCTCTTCGGGTCCTTTATCAAATCCTGTCCATTCTCCATAACATTCAGGTCTTCACGACCAGGCAAACGCCCTGTTTATCCGGGCTAAACAAAGTTAGACGTTTTCCGGGAATTGAACCATTCACAAGCCACTCCGACCTCTCGCGACATCTATTGACCGGTCGAAAAATCCATCCTTCTTAGCCATCAGTCTATAAGGAACTTTATACAGGAAAACCATACAGCCATGAAAACCACGATCCTTGTTACCGGGATGCTCCTTGCGGCCCTCTTATCCTGCCGGAAGGAAGAGATCCGGGAGCTTTGCCTGAAAAATGCCGAATCCGGTACTGTATCCTGCCCGCCCAAGCCTGTTGATCTTGGAGACGGATGGAGAGTCGAAACTTTATGCGCCGTTGGCATGGATCCTGCACCGATCCTGGATCTGGTCAATATGATTGACAACCTGGGTGACCATCACTATGAAGGATTGCTGATTGTCAAGGA
>CAZJNQ010000166.1:0-1944 GCA_964547475.1 uncultured Porphyromonadaceae bacterium | reverse complement strand
TGGCTTCGATCCGGTTCAGGTGGCCGTTGATCAGAATGGGAACGCCTATGCCTGACAGTTTCCCGTTCAGCCAGAGATGCTGGTGGGTATGGGCGGCAATTAACAGGTCCGCCCCGGCTTCCTTGATGACCGGCCCAAAATGGTCGGACAGGAACAGGAGGGCGTGTGAACTTCCGTCACCCGGATGGATCGGCATATGAACGATTATGACACGGTAAGATGCCTGCCTGAATGCGTCGGACAGTACTTCTTTCTTCAGCCATTCCAGCTGGGTCAGCCGGTAACGGTCATAATCGGCCAGCCCGTAATAGTAGCGGTTATCGTCGGGTTTATCTTCTCCGCAGTCCAGAATGACGAAATGAACGGGTCCCTGGTCAAATGAATAGTAATAGCGGTCCTCCGGATATACCAGGTAATTCTTGAGCTTCCTGGCCAGGATCCCCCGGGCCTCGTGATTCCCCCTGACATAAACGAACGGAACCGATGAGGCGAAATAACGCACGCTGGTATCAATGATCGGCGTCAGAAGCTGGGCTTCATCTTCAAAAACATCAACCATGTCTCCGTTATAGAAGACCACGTCACAGGAATCAGCGTGCCCGTCCCTGAGAAGCCTGCCCAAACGTTCCCCGTTCGTGTGAATATCATTGACCACCATGAAACGGGTAGTTTTATTTGTAGTATTTTGAGTAGTAAATCTGAACTCTTTGCTCCTTACCGTGTCGCCATAATAGATCTGGTAAGGTTTATACTTCAGGATTTCTACCGGAATGACCCTGTAGGAACAGGTCTGACCCGGTTCCAGGCCGGTTATCCTGACTTTATGGAGGATTCCGCCGGCATCGATCATCCCGTCGGTGGAGTTGCGCACCAATGAATCGGGCTTGCCATTCCGGCCGGTCAGGAGAATACCCGGAACGGCAGGAAGGTTGGTCGTAAAACAGATGGTTGCACCGTCACGGGTGACGTTCTGCAGCCAGGGGCCATGGGTAATCCGGAGGGATTCCGTACTCTGGGCTGCGATCCAGCACGGCATCAGGATCAATACGGCGATCAAGCCAGTTTTTCTCATCAGAATTGTTTTATCTGTCTAAAATAAACAAAAGGGTTTCAATCTTCATTTCGTTTCGGGCCGAATACGTAGTTTTGGCAAAAATCCGCGCATTTTCACACAATTGAGGAAAACAGCAATCACTTTTATCCTCTTAGCCCTGGGTGGCAGGGCTTTGGCCCAGGAACCGTTTCCGGAACCGGGGCCCGTGTTCCGGGATGATTTGCTGCCCATTGTCAAGATCTGGTTGCCTGTCGACTCCCTTAACAAGCTTTACGTAAATCCCCAGTTGGATCACGAGTACCCCGTGACTTTCAGTTTTGAGTGCGGCACGGTACGGGATACACTGTACCAGGTCGGATTTCGCTTCAGGGGCAACACCTCGCGTGATTCGGCCAAAAAATCCTTCAAGCTGTCATTCAACACTTTTGTGAAAAAACGTGATTATTACGGCCTGGAAAAAATGAATCTGAACGGGGAGCATAATGATCCATCCGTCATCCGTTCCAAACTCTATTGGGATTTATGCCGGGATTTCGGCATCCCGGCCCCGCGCTCCAATCATGTCCTGCTTTACATCAACGATGTTTTCAAGGGGGTCTATATCAATGTTGAACAGATTGATGAAGAATTCACCGGTCTCCGGTTCGGCAGCAAGACCGGGAATCTTTACAAATGCCTCTGGCCGGCTGACCTGACCTATCGCGGCATCAACCCCGACGCCTACAAGTTCACCTCAGGGAACAGGAGGGTGTATGAGTTGAAGACCAATGAAGAGGCTGATGATTATGCCGGTCTGGCCGGTTTTATCGACATACTGAACAACACTCCTTACGGGTTGCAGGAAAAGCTTGAAAATGCCATCAATATCCCTGTTTTGCTCCGGATGATCG
>CAZJNQ010000165.1:0-2022 GCA_964547475.1 uncultured Porphyromonadaceae bacterium | reverse complement strand
GTGGAAGCAGCTTCCTTGTAACTGGTATGTACGAGAATGTCTGCATCCTTAAGATAATCAAAAACTTTCTCTTGTGAAACCTGCCCTGTCCATTCAATGTCATGCAGGTTTAGTCGTTTTGCCAATCTTTTGCCGGCCTGCATCAACGGCCCGTTTCCTATAATTTTCACCGATACCTGGCTCGGGTCGAAACTGCATTTTTTCAACGCCTTTAAAAAAAGGTCAAGACCTTTCGAAGGAACCAGCCTGCCGCACCAGGCAATGCTGATCTTCGGATCTGATTTTTGCGACAAACCTGATTCCGGCAGGATGAGAGATCCGGTATCCAATAACAAGTCGGTTTTCCCCGAGCCTCTTTTTTCGAAAAAGGATCTGTCTTCTTTGGAGACGGCATAAATTAACGATGCTTTTCCGATAGCCCGGGAAATCCTTGAACTGAAATTCCTTTTTGAGAAATTGGATAATCTCCGGAATAACTCAAAAATCAATTCTCCGAATCCACCCCGAATGACAAATTTCATCGGTGTATTAAAAGTTCCGCTGGTGGGACCCCAGACAAAAGGGAGATCCAGTTTCCACAAGTATCCGGGTTCCCGGTAACTGATGGAGGTCAGCAGATGGACGATATCAAAAGCCTCCGCCTGGCATAATTTCTTAGCCTCCGCAAAGGCTGCTTTCTGCCAGTACTTGTATCCCCAAAAATAGAGCGGGGCAAAGCCGGTACTTGAGTCTTTGGAGGAAACCCGCCTGTTTATTCCTGCAAGAATGCGGGTCATAAAAGGCTGTGGAACCTGAACGAAACTGACTCCTGAAACAGGTCCCGATTCAGAGATGTATTTCCTGATATCCTCTGCGTAATTTCTCGTACCAAACTGGTTTCTTTCTGCGAAGAGCACCGTTACATCATGGTACTGACCCAGCCTGGTTATGAGGTTCCACCCCACTCCGCATTCTGAACCGAGCCGCGGTGACAATTCATGCGCAGATATCAGAACCTTAAGCCGTTTCATAAGCGCATTGCCGGTTTAATGCAACATCCATGAAAACCGCCGTGGTCAGCCAGAATATATAGGTTATCCCCTTGATATCCATCACCTGGTTGAAGAGCCCCAGAAAAACAATGACCAGGAGGAATGACCGGATCATAAGGAAATCCTCCCGGGTAGCGTTCTTCCGGGCAGTCTTGTAGATCGACGACAGGATGTAAAAAGTCAATCCGAGAGCGATCACCCCTTGTACCAGCAAAATTGACAGCCAATAAACATCCTTCAGGTATTTCAGGTTGTTTTCATTGTTGATCATCACAAAGGGCGTATTTTGATAACCGGCCAGTTTCATATCGACCACACCGGAATCATACCCCATGCCCAGAAAAATGTCCTTGAGGCCGCCATGAAGAAATTCAGGCAAAACCTTCGTTAAATAACCAAGCCTGTTAAACTCTGATGAGATATCAATCCAGTACCGGATATCCATGCCCAGCAACTCCTGAACGTATCTACTGAAGCCGAGGAAAGTAACCAGGATGATCCCTGCCAGAATGGATCCCACGAGCCATTTGCGCCTGCTGCGGATAAAAAACACAAGGAAGAGTCCAAGCACACTGGCTATGGAAAACGACAGCACAATCAGAAGCAACGATACAAGGGAAACCCAAAGTCTTTCCGAGGGAGACTTTGACTCGTTGAGATACAATAGGGTAAGCCCCAGCATAAAGAATGAGAATTCCACCGTATTGATGAAAGTGGCGCTGATACCGGGGTCTGTATAAGCGGTAGGTAGAACCTCGTTAAAAAAATCAGAGGGCGGAAGGAATAATTCGTTAAATGCCTCCCTGTTGATCAGGCTGATCAACGCCAATCCCGCAAGCAGCCAGAATAGGATCTTTACATGTCTCACCAATTTATTGCGGAACCGGTCTGAGGTGAAGCGAACCAATACGATCAGGGGTACGAAACGGAATGTAACGCCAATGTAGCCAATGACAGACGAGGAATCTGGCCTTCCAAGAAGAAAGAAGAA
>CAZJNQ010000164.1:0-2101 GCA_964547475.1 uncultured Porphyromonadaceae bacterium | reverse complement strand
CGCTCTCGCGGGTGGTTCGGGCCTCCGTATCCAGAATAACATCGCAAGTGTCAACACCGAGACTGGCCAAATATCCGAAAAATACCTTACTGGATCCCGGATTCCGGTCATCGTGAATGGATCCGTCCCCTGTTATCAATAGTTTTTTCACTATCCCTTCACGATACAGCCGAATGGGCTCGATCAGTCTTTCCGCTTCATCGAAAAGCTGGGTTTTGCCGGTTGCTGGATTGAAGTCCCCAAATCCACCCTGGACCAGGGCATATTCGTAGTAAGTTCCCTTGGGCAAGGGACGCGTCACATTTCTGACCCAGTGCCGTTCAGCCAGACTGATCAAAGCACCGTTGCCCATCAGAATAAACAATGCAATGCCTGTCCAGAAGAAAACTCTTTTAGCCGGCTTTTTTCGAAGCAATACCGCAAGAATAAAGCAGGCCACGATCCAGGTCACGGGATCGGTCAAGAAAGACAAGAGTTTTGATAAGATGTAGAACATAGGGCAAGTTTACGACTTTGAGAGGGAAAGACCAAGAGATTGAGAGACCAAGAGACGAGAGACCAGAGACGAGAGATCAAGAGACTTGGAGACCAGAGACCAGGAATAATTCGCGAGGCGAAGCCGAGTCATTTTGTGAGCGCAGCGACGAAGTCTGCCATCAGCAGTATCTTTTTGCTGTTTTCTTTGTGAAAGAGCAGATGTTCAAAGTCTTTTGCTTTATGCGAAAGGTTGGTGTTATTCAGCAGGTTACCCAAAGCTGATTTCAATTCGGACAGATCATGGGTACTGTGCCGGGCTGTAAGAAATGCATAATCCGGGTCGGTCTGTCCCAACAGGAAAATACAATCATAAAAGTCGCGCCCTTTGTGACGGGATAACAAAGCGGAAATCTTCATGGCGCAAAGGATTGGATCACCGGGAACAGGGAATGAGAAATACATTCCACAGCCCTTAATCGTCGTCATTACGGGTTGATAGTCAACCTGTTGATCTTCACATTCCACCTTGATCAGGAATCGCTCCTCTTTATATCCGGATAATCTCAGATCAAACAGGAGTTCGGGAAAATAGAGATTTCTACGGAATGCCTTCAGTTTTTCACTGGACTTGTCCCCGGGTTTGACATGCCAGCCGGATCGTTGCAGATAGACGATTATAGCATCGGTCATTTCCATGAATTCCTCACGGCCCAGGTTTTCGCAATCGAAATCCAGGTCTTCGGAAAACCGGTCGATTCCTTTACATAACCGCAGGTTGGTTCCTCCGATCAGGGCTAATTTCCGGATTGCCGGTGTGGTAGTCAGGTAATCGAGGATCAATAGCTGTAGATACTCTTTAAGGATATATTTCTGATGGGCCGGGGAATTTCTCAGCGCTGGGGGAAAAAAATTCCTGATTTGTTCAATTTGCATCATAGGTCATAAACTTTCAGCAGCAGTCGGATTCTTGGGGCAATTGCTTTATTATTTAACCGCTGGACGAATTCATTTAGCAGATCCGTATTTATCAGGTTATGCAGGAACTCTTCATCGAGGCGCAGATTCCTGAAATCATCCGGAGTTTTATAGAAAGGATACAGGTATAGCAGGTCGATCAGTGCCTTTTCGGGCTTGGCTATCAGCCAGGTACGCCCGTCGGTTAGGGGCTTAGGTTCATATCCGAAGAAAAGGTCGGGCTTGACAGTCTGGTAAGAAAAGCTGCCGAAAGCGTTGGTAAATGAGGCTGTTTTGAGTGAAGTCACACTGGTGATCTGGACCACAAGTTCCGGGATCAGTCCGTAAAACGAGAGTGCCGTATGGAGGCTGATATAGGATGGTCGGTAAATCCGGTTTGCCACAAACAGTGAAAAATCAGGCTTGCCCCGGTATTCTGGGAAGCTATAGTATCCATTCCGGAGCTTGATCAGAAAACCCTTCTTCACCCATCGTCCCAGGTTGTTCTTATCGAAACCGGGTTGCCATGCATAAACCTGATTGGTGGTGAAGCACACCGAATCAAACAGCACTGTCCGGAATTCCTGAAAGTTCATATTATTTCTGATATTCCGCAAATATAAGGAAAAAATGAAACAGACTGGAGACCAGAGGCCAGAGACTGGAGACC
>CAZJNQ010000163.1:0-2109 GCA_964547475.1 uncultured Porphyromonadaceae bacterium | reverse complement strand
CCACGCCTGCAAGGATCCTGATCTTGTTCCGTTGCTCATGACGCATGACCACCCTCATGGTCAACTGGGGCGTATATTCTTTCAATGCCTTCACCACATGGACCGATCGGCCCCAGATTCCCCCGTTGTTGCCGTAGCGGGTCAATACACTGTAGAGGACATAGGCTTTCCCTCCGTTCCAGAACCCGTTTCCCCAGGAATTGACGATCAGAACGGCTCCGATCTCCCAGTCGCGCATGGTAACCTCACCGTCGCCCGAGATGTCGATGTCATTGGTAAAGCGTCCATCATTATTCAGGTCTACCCTGACGGAATCGTTATACCCGGCAATGGTAAGGCAATGCCCCACGTAGTTGCCGAAGGTGTAGATGATCGGCCAGCTCTTGCCGGTTTCCGGATCGGTCCAGGGCTTGGTTGCCATCACGTCAGACGAGATCTGGATGTTTCCGATCCCCCCGTCAGGCGAATCCTCGAAATGGTTGTACAGGTACTGTTTCAGCACCTGGAGTTCTTCAGGGGTTGCCACAGGCAGGGAATAATTGCGGATAACCCGGTTTTGCATGGCGCGGTAATATTTATCATAGCCCGACATCCAGGCCGTGGATCCCTGGAAATAGTACGGATAATCGGCAAAACCGGCGCATCCGGCGGTTTTCACGATTTCCCAGCTATCGAAATAGCTTACACCGACGCCGTAAGAACATTTATTGAGGTAATTATAAACGAATCCGGGCGAGCAGAGGTTTTCCTGATCAAGGGAGGACCGGTCGCGAAGCCGGTTTAACTCATAATTAAGGACGTATCCGATGCTGCCGGCCTGGTTGCAACTCATTCCGTTCTGGTTAAATACAGCCGGAAAGAACTTCTTTACCGTATTGTCGACCTTGTATGGCAGTGCCGGTGCGGACTTCAGCCGGTATTTGTCGGGCACGGGGTAGGCAGGATAAGGATATTCTTCCTGTGCGGCAGCCGTTGCGCACCACATAATAACCAAGGATATCAGCGGCAAATGCTTCATCGGAAGAAATAAGTGAGGTAAAAATAGCAAGGTTTTTGCCATCTTTGATTCTTAATTTTATTCCTGGCAGTGCGTAGGGCTACTTTCTTCCTGTTCCTGTTGGTTATTCTTGCCGGCAACCGGCTCTCCGCGCAAAAAGAGGGTGCCATCTGGTATTTCGGCTATCATGCCGGGTTGGACTTCAACGGGTTTTACCCGACTCCCAAAACAGACGGGGCCCTGTCAACACGCGAGGGTGTCGCCTCCATCGCGGATAAGAATGGCAAGCTGCTGTTTTATACTGACGGCCAGACTGTATACAACCGCGAGCACCAGGTCATGGAAGAAGGACTCATGGGGAATTCCACTTCAACCCAGTCTTCCATAGTCGTCCCCTTGCCCAGGAGCTCGAGTGTTTATTACCTCTTTACCGTCGATAGGGTCGGAAGCACCAGTGATCCGGGTAACGGGCTGAAATACAGCATTGTCAATATGTCTCTGAATTTTGGCCTGGGGAAAGTGATCCCTAAAAACCAATCGTTAATGCCTGCCGGTGACAATACGCTCTTCACTGAAAAAATCACGGCGGTAAAAAGCAAGGATACCACCTTTTACTGGATCATCGCCCATGAGTTCAACACCAATGCTTTCCTTCTGTATAAACTAACCAAAGATGGAATTACCGGCACCGGCCCTTTCAGAAGGATTCCGGTCGGGATGATCCATAAAAACGAGGATTCGGATGAACAAACCAACTGGGGAGCTACCGGCTACCTGAAATCTTCACCCAAGGGAGACCTCCTGGCGGTTGCGGTTGAAAGCCAAAAGTCGTTTGAATTATTTAAATTCGATAACGAAAACGGAAACATTGTTTCGATCGGTGTCCTGCCGGCCGGAAGTCCTGAAAAAAAGTTTGAAGCCATCTGGAATGCTTATGGGGTGGAATTTTCCCCGACCAGCAATTATCTCTACGGATCGGCAAGAAAAGGCGGAGTTATTTACCGTTGGAACATCTCAAACCTGACTAACCCCGAAGGTATTAAACAAAGCGTCGAATTTCTGCGGGAAGATAAAAGCTCATTATGCGGAGCCCTTCAACTGGCATTCAACGG
>CAZJNQ010000162.1:0-2208 GCA_964547475.1 uncultured Porphyromonadaceae bacterium | reverse complement strand
AATAGTGGGGATTGATTTCCGCCATGGTTTTACCCTCGCTCAAGGCTCCGGATATCTGTTCATCATACGGTATGGTTGTTAAGAGATCGATAGCATGATCCCGGAAAAACGATTTCAGTTCGTCCGCAACCTGAGGATTCAGATCGCTCTTATTAATAACCGCTCCTATGGGGATGCCGAATCCCCGGATGACATCATATAACCGCCTGAGGTCATGAAGGCTGGAGACAGTCGGTTCGGCCACCACCAGCTCCTTCCCGGCTACCAGCGCCAATGCAGCTGTGAGTGAGGTCTTTCCGGTCCCTCCTTTGCCTGAAAGCACTACAATCTCCTTCACTCTGCCGCCTCCTGTTTAAACAGATAATCAAAGAGCTCCGACAGGGCATGATTGACCGGCTCAACCTGCTTATAAACCAGGCTGCCCCGGGAATAGAGTTCGGCAATTCTCCGGTCCAGCGGAATCCTTGTTATGATCGGCATCCCTCTCTGCTCACAATAGTCATCCACCATCCGGTTACCGTTTGAATAGCGGTTAATGATCACACCAAACGGTTTCTTCAACAACCGCACCGATTCAACCGCCAGATCCAGGTCATGCAATCCGAAAGGAGTCGGCTCTGTCACGAGAATAATGAAATCTGCCTCCCTTACGGCAGCCATCATGGTGCAGGATGTACCCGGGGGACAATCAAAGAGCTGGAAAGGCATCCGGGTATATTCACGTTTTACCCGGTCATGTGTTTCTTTGATTACCGGTACCGTCTGTTCCTGTCCGGTCATCAGGTAGCCCTGCACCAGGGTAACATCCCCGGCGTTGAGGATCCTGATTTCGCCGATCCTGAATGGTTGCATGGGTAAAGCATCCGCATGGCACAATTCCGAACAGGCATAACAACTATGACATAGCTTGTCGAAAACAGCAATCTCCTGATCCAGCCTGATGAGCGCATGGAACTTACAGATATCCAGGCACTCGCCGCACAAGTCGCAGGAACCCGCATTCCAGACCGGTACCCTACGGTGGCAATCCATGGTTGTACCCATTTCTCCCTGAATAAACAGATGATCATCCGGCTCTTCCACATCCAGGTCAACCAACAGGGTTTTTCCCCGTTGGCTTAACCAATCAGCAAAATTGGTCGAAACCAGTGTTTTACCGGTTCCACCCTTCCCGCTGGCGAAAGCAATCCGGAGTGGCCTCCCCTTAATCATAACTAAGTCTGGTTTCCAGATCGGATAAGGTAGGTTGAATAGCTTCGTTCAGGAAAGGAGTCTCCCAGGTTTTCAGTTTTTGATGAACCAGGTTATACTTTTCAGGAATGGGGTGAGTGCCATAAACAACTTCCATTCCATATTTCTCCCGGATCATCGACTCAAAATACTCCAAATAAGGACAAGGAGGATAACCGACCAGGAAGCCCGTGGCAAAATGAACGTGAGTGACACCATTTTTCTTCATCTCTTCGGGCGCGTATTCAATGTTACCACCCGGACACCCCCCGCAGGTTGTAAAACCAGCTATCTCAACCTCCTGATCTTTGTACCTTGAAAAAGCCCCTTCACGATTGGCCAGGGATCTGAAACATTTACCGCCGGCACAAGTGTTATACCGGTCGCAAATAATAATACCGATCTTAATTTTCTCCATAATTCAATACTATAAATGAGCCTTTGGGAGCTCCTGTTTTTCCGCAATCAGATCACATTTCACAATCATCAGGAAAAACAGACGAGGATTCCTGTTGTGAAGCAATCCTGACAACGTGTATCCAAAATGATTAACTAACTAATGATCACAATAATTAGCGCCTAACTGAAGCCGGTCAGCCAGAAAATCCTCCACCAATTCCCGGGCAGGCTTAATCGGGGCGCCAACAAAAACATTGATCTTCTGCTGATTGAATAAGCCAATGGCATTTCCCCCGATTCCTCCGGCAATGACATCCGTTACCCCAAACTGAGAAATCCACCGGGGATAGAGGCCGGGTTGATGTTCAGGTGGAGCAACCTCCTTAACCTGAGTTATCTGTTGATCTTCAATCTCCACAATGGCAAATAGCTCACAATGCCCGAAATGAGTACATAATTGTCCGCCTTCCAGCGGTACGGCAATACATCTTTTCATACCCTGTTATTATTAAAGTTATCTTGAATTCAGCCTGATCCAGAATCCTAAAGAGAGCGGATGATCAAAAACCGCCCCGGTTC
>CAZJNQ010000161.1:0-2289 GCA_964547475.1 uncultured Porphyromonadaceae bacterium | reverse complement strand
TCTTCCAGAAGAGCGAGCGTGGCATCGAAATTCCTCGTCAGGCAGCTTCCGCTGAGGCTGACCGTTGTTCCTGAGGCACTGATTCCAATGTTGGCACCGAGCAGCTCAATGGCTTCTTCGAGTTCAAGCGGAGTCTTGTTTTTGGTTCCTTCGTTCATGAGCTGCCCCATCAGGGAGGCCACACCGGCTTTTTCCGGAGTATCCAGCAAATGGCCGCCTTTCATGGTAATATTGAACTCCACCAGCGGAAGTTCATTCTGTTCAATGCCGTAAACTCTCATCCCGTTTGACAGCATATCTTCCCAGATCATGGGCAGGTTTATGGCAGGATCGGGTCCATCAGCCGGCATCACTGAGCGATCGAAAGCCGAGGGAGTTTTTTCAATCGGGACTTCAGCCTCATTTTCAGCAATCTGAACCTGGGTTGCATTCGTGATATCCTCTTCCTTTATACCGGCATTCATGGATCCTTCGGCAACCAGGTCGGGTTGACCTTTGGGTACAAAGCTTGTGGCCAGGTAAGGCTTACCCTTGATGTATTTTTCATATACCCGGATAATATCCGACTTGGTCACGGCCTTGGTCCGTTCAATATCTTTCTTGTAAAAATCAGGAGATCCGGCATATTCATTGTAGGTGGCCAGCTGGAACGATTTCCCCAGGATGCTGCTGATCCCCTGATAGAAACTGGTTTCCATGCCGGCTTTCAGGCGTTCGACATCCCGATCCGTGAAACTCTCCTTTTCGAAACGGGCAAATGCTTCAAAAACTGCATCCTCAACCTCTTTCAGGCTGATGCCTTCATTGGCGGTAATCCCAATCCTGAAAGCTCCGGCTATTTCCTGACTGCCATTATAGGCACTGGCCCGGGAGGTCAGTTTTTTCTCCTTCACAAGCACATTGTAGAGCGGAGCTTTCTTACCCTGTGAAAGCAACTGCCCCAGGTAATCGAGCGCATAGCTGTCGGGGCTGAACTGCTCAACCGTCGGCCATAGCATCGTGAGTTGCGGGGCACGGGCAAAATTATCCTCATGGTAAAGCTTTTTAGTTTCCGTCAGTTGCACCGGTTGGGGTTCCGGATCCTGCAGGTCGGCACCCCGCTTGATTTCACCGAAATATTTTTCAATCAGTGGCTTGGCCGTTTCAGGATCAAAATCTCCCGCCAAAACCAGCGTTGCGTTGTTGGGAACATAGAATCTGGCATGGAAAGCCTTAACGTCATCCAGGGTGGCATTAAAGAGGTCTTCCATTTCCCCGATGACGGTCCAGCTATAGGGATGCCCTTTGGGATAGAGGTTTTTGGCAATCACGGTCCCGTTGTGTCCGTAAGGGGCATTGTCGACACCCTGCCGTTTTTCGTTCTGTACTACATTCTGTTGTATCTGAAAAGTTTTCTCGGTGATGGTATTGGTCAGGTACCCCATCCGGTCCGATTCCAGCCAGAGGATTTTTTCAAGTGCATTCTTGGGCACCACTTCATAATAGGTGGTGGCATCGTTGTTGGTTCCGCCGTTCAAGCTGCCGCCAGCATCCTGGATGATCTTGAAGAACTGGTCCTCCGGTACGTTTTCAGAGCGCTGGAACATGATATGCTCGAACAAATGGGCAAAACCCGTGCGACCGACCGTTTCACGGTTGGATCCCACGTGGAACTGGATCGCAAGAGCCACGATCGGATCGGAATGATCTTCATGCAGGATGACTTCCAAGCCGTTGCCGAGGGTATATTTTTCGTATGGAATATTCAATTCCGATTTCGGTTGGCAGCCGGCCAGAAAAATCAGGGCCAGTGCGAATAGAGAGGTCAGTTTTTTCATAATTGTTGTTTTTTAGGTTGTCGGTAGAGGCGGATAATTATCCGCCTGATACGATATTGAATTATTTATGTCGGGGCACGTAGAGGCGGATGATTATCCGCCTGTACTGTTTGGTGATACAGTTGAAAACAGTATTATACCCGCTTGATATTGGGATCGGTAAAAACATCAAATTCATCCAGGCTTGAGGAGGAGAATTCCGATACAATGGCGCCGTTGGGTCCCGCCTGGAACCAGTGGAGGGTGTCGGGAGCCAGAGTATACTGTTCTCCGGGATTTAAAACGATCTCGTGCCAGACCGTCATCCAGTTCCCGTGTTTCTCAGGCACACGGGCTTTCGGATTAGCAACCGGTTCGCCGGGAACATACAAATAAACCACCCCCCACCTGCAACGGAAGGTCTCCTGCTTTCCCCGGTTCGATTCGTTGACACGGGGATGACGGTGTTCGGGGCAGATCTGCCAGGGAAACA
>CAZJNQ010000160.1:0-2294 GCA_964547475.1 uncultured Porphyromonadaceae bacterium | reverse complement strand
GACCATCTGCCGGCAGGACTCCAGAAAGATCAATGATTATCGTATATTGGCAGGTTCATGTAATCATTTAATTTATTTTTTATGTCAGGACGAAAATCACTTCGAAAAGCTTTACTCTTTCTTCTTTCCCTGTGGATAACCCAGTTTCAGTTGTTTGCCGGCGAGGTTACCCGGAGCCGGGCCCTGGCGGTCGCGGAAAAAGTGGTGGCTGAACGATTCATCCCGGGTTATTCCTGTTCGGGAACCGAATCGCCCGGTTTGCAGGAAAACCTCCCTTTTTATGTATTTATAGTTCAACCACAGGGCTTCGTTCTTGTTTCAAAGGACGACCACGTTCCTCCGGTCCTGGGTTTCTCGTGGGAATCCGGCTTCCCCCGGGTAGAGAGCCGGGCCATGGATCATTTTTTGCCCTGGTACAACAACCTGTTGGATCAGTGTAAGCGCTATGCCGCATTGCCCGAAGCCAGCCCTAAAGCAATGGCTGGCTGGAATGATTGGGAAAACAGTAGCTCGGCCAAGTCCCTGAAATCCGGGGTGATCCTGCCATTACTTAAAACCTCGTGGAATGTGGATGCCAGCTACTTCGACCTCTTTCCGGGCAGTTACCAGGCCGGAGGCTCCGTTCCGATAGCCATGGCCCAGGTGTACCGCTACTATGCCGACCCGCCGCACGGATCCGGGGAGATAGAATATGAATTGATTAATGTGTCAGATAAATACAAGGTTGAATTCAAGGATTATCTTTTCAACTTTGACCGGATGTCGAATAACGAAGGGAATCCTGCTGTGGATACGCTGGTCTACTGCATGTCGGTTGCCTGTTTCCTGCAACCCTTCGGAGCGGACCTGGGGGCTTACCAGACCACCTTGCCGGAGCATTTTTCCTATTCTCCCGATATGAAAAGAGTGGATCTCTGGGAATATGACATTGTCACCCTTCTGCATCACCAGCTGGCCATGAAACAACCCGTTCCGGCCGACTGGCTCGACCAGGCCTTTGTGATCGACGGATATGCCGGGGAGGATCTCTTCCATTTCAACATGGGTATGGGAGGACAATTGAACGGTTATTATATCATAGATTTTCCGGTAGTTAACATCGGAGGCGAACATAACCTCCTTCACTTTTATGTGAATTACCACCCGCTCTATTTTATGCCGGTACCGGAAAATGTCTTATTGACGCGCATGGAAAGCGGCATTCAGATCAGTTGGAACCTAAACACGACGGATTCCATCAGGAACCTGGTGGAGCGGTACATTATCCTGAAAGATGGCCTGATCCCGGTGGCTGAAACGAATGATTTATCTATTCTTTTGAATTCCCAGGCTTTGGGTTCCGGCTGCCGGATATCCATTCTGGCGGATTACGGAGCCAGCGGTATATCAGAACTCAGCGATCCGGTTGTTTTCATTACCGATGAAACGGTAGCCAATATACCGAGTATTCCCCTGCGGCAACTCATCAACATCGAGCTTAAATATTTCGATAATGTAACCCGTCAACCTTTTGTGGGAGAACTGGAGCTGATCCGTGACCTGGAGATCAATTTCGCCGACCAGAGGGGTATCGAAAAATTGCCTGCCCTGCGGAACCTGAGGATGAATGCCGAGAGCATGACTGCCTTCCAGACGGGTAAATACCTGGGAAACCTGTACTACCTGAGGTTTTGGAATACCGGTAATTTTGATTTCACCTCCCTGAGTGAAACCCGTTCACTGATACAAATCTACGGTCTCGATTTCCTCCCCTTTGACCTCTACGACTTCCGGAACAATTCGGATATCACGATGTTGTTTTTCAAAAGCACTCTGCCAAGCACCAACCGCCTGATGGATCTTTACAGAGCGGATAAATACTTCCCCAAGGTGGTTGAATTCTATTTATATGAATACACCCAGGGCATGTTGGGTCAACCGACGGACTGCTATATCAGCGTTGAATCCTGGAACGACGTGGTTCCGAACATCAGGGTGAACAGTGCCCTGCTTGCCAATACCAAGCCTTCTGTCTTTGCCCCCTGTTACCCGGTTCCGGCACGGGACGCCAACCTGACAACGGCCGGCCGGCTATCCTGGACTTCCAACCCGGGCGATACCCCGGATGTATATTATAATGTTTATGTGGGTACGTCAAGGAGCAGACAGGAAATTGTTGCCGTTTTCCAGACCGATAAATTCCTCGACTATGCCTTTGAACCCGATAAGGATTACTATTGGAGGGTGGAAGCGTTCCACTCGGATACAACCTATTATTCGGGACTTTATCATTTCTCAACTTACGAACGCATCCC
>CAZJNQ010000159.1:0-2294 GCA_964547475.1 uncultured Porphyromonadaceae bacterium | reverse complement strand
CCGGGTGTGGTGACGCACATGTGGTTCACTTTCCTGGGGCCGGCGCGCCATCCCTGGGCAACGAACGGTTCGGCAACCCATCAGGAGATGCTTATACGGATCTATTACGACGGGCGTGAAGAACCCGGTGTGGAAGCTCCGTTCGGGGATTTTTTCGCCAACTGTTTCGGAAAAAGAAGCGAGGTGATCAGCCTGCCGGTCATCGTTGAAGATGCGGATTCATACAACTGCTTCTGGCCGATGCCGTTCAGGAAGTCAATCCGCATAGAAGTGATCAACCAGAGCAAAGATAAGAATATCAGTCTGTTATATTACAATATTGATTGGATCAAGAAGAATGACCTGCCCAGGGAAACTCCCTATTTCTATGCACGTTACCGTCAGGAATATCCTACCCGGACAGGTGGTGATTACGTGATCCTTGAAACCGAGGGAAAAGGACATTACGTAGGGACCGTGATGGCTGTCAGAACGCGCAGTCCTGCCTGGTTTGGCGAAGGAGACGAAAAGATATATATCGACGGCGAAAAACAGGCTTCCATCTGGGGTACCGGCACCGAGGACTATTTCCTGTCGGCCTGGGGACTCCAAAGCGGGATCAACACTCCCTATTTCGGAACGGTATTTTTCGACCAGTGGGGAATCGTGGGCGGTCATACATCGGCATTTCGCTGGCACCTGGCTGACCCGGTGGTTTTTGAAAAAAGTATACGGGTCACGATCGAACATTACGGCTGGATCTCGCCGGATGAGAACCAGGAGCGTCGCGGCCACAGCTGGAACGAGAGGGAGGATGATTTCGCTTCCGTTGCCTACTGGTACCAGACAGGCATCCCTACATTCAGGCCCGAACCGACTACCGCAGAGGAAAGGAAACTGCCCAACCTGGATGTGATCTTTCCCGCACGGGATATCATCGACAAGGGATTGTGCAAAAACGGGCAGGCTGAAATTCAGGCTGATCTGGACTTCTACATGGATGGACAACTGCAGTTCCGTCCCGCCAATCCTGCCGCTTCGGTTGAAATACCCTTTACCGTGACCGAGAAGAAACCCACCCGGCTGCTGGTTAGCGTGACCAAGGGACCCTTTTATGGGATCTGGCAGGCTTACCTCAACGGGATCAAGATTGGTACACCCATGAACCTGTATGCTCCCGAGATCAAAGAATGGGAGCATCATTTGCTGGATTTCTGGCCCGATCCGGGTGATTATACCCTGCAACTCCGGCTTGCAGGGAAGGACCAACAATCCACAGGGCAACTCCTGGGACTTGAATCCGTCCGGCTGCGCGAAAGGAGGCCCCGCGTGACCGGTTTTGCTTTTGACAAGGACCGGGACTGGAAAAAGAATCCGGTTTTGTATGAATAAACCTTCCCCGACATGAAACCACATTCGATCATCCTTATACTCCTGATTGGCATCCAATCAGGTTTAAGCGGTCAAAATCCATCCGCTGATCCCCAATGGATGGTTGAACCTGTTTCAATCCACGGCCAGTTGCACGTGGAAGGCACCAGCCTCAAAGATGAAAAAAACCTGCCGGTGGTTCTGCGGGGGATGAGTTTCGGCTGGCATAATTTCTGGCCCCGGTTCTACCACCCGGATGCAGTCAGCTGGCTCCACCGGGATTGGGCCTGTTCGGTCCTCCGAGCGGCTATGGGAATCGAGTTATGGGATGGATACCTGTCACGACCGGAATGGTCGGTCGCAAAGACCAAAACCGTGGTTGATGCGGCTATCAGGGAAAATATCTATGTGATCATCGACTGGCACAGCCACAATGTCAACCTGGAGGAGGCCAAGTCGTTTTTCAGCAAGATGGCTTCCGAATACGGAACCTATCCGCATGTGATCTATGAGATATTCAATGAACCTGATTATGAATCCTGGGAAGAAGTAAAAAAATACTCCGTTGAGGTGATCAATGCCATCCGGGCCGTTGATCCCGATAACATCATCCTGGTGGGCAATACGCACTGGGATCAGGACTTGCATACCGTGGCCGACGACCCGCTGACAGGTTTCAGTAACATCATGTATACCATGCACTTTTACGCGGGGACGCATAAACAGTGGCTGCGTGACCGTTGCGACTATGCCCTGTCAAAAGGCATCCCGATCTTCGTATCGGAATGTGCGGGAATGGAAGCAACCGGCGACGGACCGATAGACAAAGAGGAATGGATGCGATTCGTCGAATGGATGGAACAAAGAAAGATCAGCTGGCTTTTCTGGTCTGTTTCCGACAAGGATGAGTCCTGTTCGGTTCTTCAATCGACAGCCGGTACCCG
>CAZJNQ010000158.1:0-2296 GCA_964547475.1 uncultured Porphyromonadaceae bacterium | reverse complement strand
CTTCAAAGGCCGCTTTGTCAGTTTCGTAGCTGAACAGGATATCTCCTTTTTTCACCCGGTCACCTTTCTGAAAGAACCAGTTGCTGATGATGCAGCTTTCGACGGATTGACCCTGACGGGGCATGATTACCGGTACAGCCATGTTAACTTATTATTACAGGTTTATATTTCCGTGAATAATCTTTTTCAAAAATACCAATAAATATTTGATATTTACAGTATATTTGATTTAAATTTTTAAACTTGTATATACAGGTTGCGATCTTGTATATACATTATGAAATAATAAAAGTGACTGATAATACCAAACCGATTCCCCGGCATCGCCAGATTTATGAGCTGCTGAGAAAACACATCATGGACGG
This sequence comes from uncultured Porphyromonadaceae bacterium, assembly GCA_964547475.1. Taxonomy (GTDB): domain Bacteria; phylum Bacteroidota; class Bacteroidia; order Bacteroidales; family UBA12481; genus UBA12481. Next base: position 1,931 of record CAZJNQ010000158.1, on the reverse strand, counting down.
GGTGTACAAGGAGGGTGACATCCTTCCGTCGGAAAATGAGCTCTGCCGGCTTCACGACATCACCCGTCCCACCGTTCGCCATGCCCTGTCGCAACTGATGAACGACGGACTGATCCATAAGCGCCAGGGGAAAGGCAGCATTGTGCACCGCATTCCCATGGACATAGGTATACTCTCGGTCTCCGGCACCACTTCGGCCATTGGCCAGAAACTCCTGAAAACGCATATTCTTAGCGGACCTATGATCAGGCAATGGCCCGATCCGTTCATCTTCGACCTGACCGAAACCGAGGTCGAATCGGGTTGCATATTTCTCGAAAGGATCCGGTCAGTCAGTGAAATTCCGCTCTTTTATGACATCAGCTACATCATGAACGTGAACCTGCCGCGGTTCTGTTCGAGGACATTCGAAAACAGGTCTCTTTTCGAAATACTCAGAAAAGGATACGGCATTGAGATCCGAGGTGGGGTGCAAAGACTCAGGGCCATCCAGGCACGCGGCGAGATAATGGAGTATCTTAAGGTCAGGCGTGGCAGGCCGATCCTTCACCTGGAAAGAAAGTTCGAAACCAACCGCACGAATTTCTTCCTGTACTCCTCGCTATTTTGCAATACCGAGACTCATTCCATTTACGGTTCTTTTTAAAGATTATCCATGCCGATATGAAAACCAGGGCTGTCAGGATTTACGGGAAAAACGACCTGAGGCTTGAGGAATTCGAACTGCCTGAAATGCGGGAGGACGAGATCCTGGCCCACGTGATTTCCGATAGCATATGCATGTCGTCCTACAAGGCGGCCCTCATGGGGCCGGATCACAAGCGCATCCCGGACGACATAAACGTCAATCCCACCATCATCGGTCACGAGTTCAGCGGGGAGATTGTCCGTGTGGGTTCCCGGTGGAAACATAAATTCAAGCCGGGAAGCAGGTTTTCCATCCAGCCGGCCATGAACTACAGGGGCAGCCTTGACGCCCCGGGATATTCTTACAGGTTCATCGGCGGTGACGCCACATATGTGATCATCCCCAACGAAGTGATGGAAATGAACTGCCTTCTGGAATATACCGGCAAGGGCTGGTTCAACGCATCCCTTTCGGAACCGATGTCCTGCATCATCGGGGCATTCAATGCTGCCTATCACACCCGCCCCGGATCCTATGTCCACCAGATGGGTGTTGCGCAGGGAGGAAACATGGCCATCCTGGCCGGAGCCGGGGCTATGGGACTGGGAGCGGTCGAATATGCACTCCACTGTGACCGGCGTCCCCGGCTGCTGGTCATCACTGACGTGGACAACCGGAGGCTTTCCCGGGCCCGGTTCCTCTTTCCCCGGGAAAAAGCGTACAGCCTGGGGGTGGATCTCCGCTTCGTAAACACCTCTGAAATTGACCACCCCGGGGAATACCTGCTATCCCTGACGGATGGCGCAGGATATGACGATGTCTTTGTCTTTGCCCCCGTCAGGCAGGTCGCCGAGCAGGCCGACCGGATCCTGGGACGCGACGGGTGCCTGAACTTTTTCGCCGGACCTGTCGATCCGGACTTCAGGGCGGAATTTAACTTTTACAACGTTCATTATGCTTCAACCCATGTGACCGGCACGAGTGGAGGCAACACCGATGACATGATTGAGGCCTTGCGGCTGATGTCCATCGGAGTTATCAATCCGGCCGTAATGGTCACCCACATCGGTGGGCTCGATGCGGTCATCCCCACTACCCTCAACCTGCCCGATATCCCGGGCGGAAAGAAGCTGATCTATACCAATATCGATATGCCCCTGACAGCCATTGCCGATTTCGCTGAAAAAGGAGCAAGCAATGCCCTTTTCCGTGACCTGGCCGAGCTCGTCGGGAAACACGATGGTTTGTGGAATGTTGAGGCGGAGGAGAGGTTGTTGAGTGGCTCGTGAATCGTGACTCGTGA
>CAZJNQ010000157.1:0-2381 GCA_964547475.1 uncultured Porphyromonadaceae bacterium | reverse complement strand
TCGTGACTCGTGATTTCTAAATCCTAAAACGATATGCGGAGGTTTCTTCCCTTTTTTGTCCTGTCGCTGTCCTTGTCGGGGAGGGCACAATCTCCCCCGATGGGATGGAACAGCTGGGATTGCTACGGACCCAATGTGACAGAGCAGGAAGTAAAGGCCAATGCAGATTACCTGGCCAGGCACCTGAAAAAGTTCGGATGGGAATATGTGGTTGTGGATATCCGCTGGTACGTTGCGAATGACAAGTCTCATGGATATAACCAGACCGATCCGGTTTATTCAATCGATGAGTTCGGACGGTTGACCCCGGCCATTAACCGGTTTCCGTCCGCGGCCGGCGGGAAGGGATTCAAGCCTCTTTCTGATTATGTTCACCGCAAAGGACTGAAATTCTGCTTGCATATCATGCGGGGAGTCCCTGTGATTGCTGCCGAACGGAATCTCCCGGTCATGGGAACAGCCGTGACTGCGCGGGAAATATGCACACGGGAAGCTCAGTGCCTCTGGCTCCGGGACATGTACTCCATTGTTGCCGGCCAACCCGGTTCCCAGGAATATTACAATTCGATTTTCCGTCTTTATGCTTCCTGGGGTGTGGATTTTGTCAAAGCCGATGATCTTTCAAGCCCCTATCATGCCTCTGAGATCGAAATGATCCGCAAAGCCATTGACCAATGCGGCCGGAAAATGCTCCTCAGCACCTCTCCCGGAGAGACACCCATCGAAATGGCCGAACATATCAGCAGGCATGCCAACATGTGGCGGATAATGCCCGATTTCTGGGACAACTGGGAGCAGCTCCGGATGGAATTCGATCATTGCGCCCGGTGGGTGAGATACGGAAGTCCCGGACATTGGCCCGATGCGGATATGCTGCCACTCGGCCGCCTGTCGATCCGCGGAGAAGTCGGAAACGACCGGTTGTCACGTTTCACTCCGGATGAACAGCGCATGCTGATGACGCTTTTTGCTATTTTTCGCTCACCCCTCATGTTCGGCGGCGACCTGCCCAGCAACGATGCATTTACCCTGTCTCTTCTGACGAACAAGGAAATCCTGGCAGTAAACCAGCACAGCATTAACAACCGTCAGCTCTTCCGTGATGGCGACCGGATTGCATGGAGCGCAGAGGATCCCGGATCGGGTGACAAATACCTGGCCCTGTTCTACATAGGAGAAGAGGATTCAGCCCGGATAAGCGTTGACCTGGAGCTCCTCGGGCTCCACGGTCCCTGCAGCACCCATGAACTCTGGCGCCGGCTGCCAGACGGCCAGGTCCATGACGTCCTCACCATGACGTTGCCCCGCCACGGCTCGGCCTTTTACCGCCTTCATCCTATGCGCTCCCTCGCATCGCCAAAAATCACCAAACCCAAACCATATGAAAAAACAAAACCTGATCGCAGCACCCGAAATTCCTGACCTCACGGAAGGATCGCTATCCGAAGCTTACAACTGGTGCCTGTCCACTGCAGAGGAACGGACCGAATGGTATCGGAAACGCAGCCGCAATTTCCGCGGCTGGTCGAAGTACCTCCGGATCTTTACCCTGATCCTTGCGGCGCTCGGCATTCTCGCGCCGCTTTACGAAAGCATCCTGAACGCCGGCGGCAGGGAGATGCCCGCCTTTCTTCCTCCAGGCATTAACCTAGTTGAACTGGGATACCTGTCCCTGGCCTTCGGCGGGGTCCTGTATCTTTTTGATAAAGCCTTCGGTTTATCCAGAGGATGGATCCGGTTCATGACCACCCTTATCCGGCTCCAGAACCGGATCCGCATTTTCCAGATGGAATGGATCGGAGTCCTGGCTGAAAAGCCGGAAGGACCGGCCCGCGTCAGCCTGATGCATGGATTTATTTCCGATATCAATAAAATAACGGAAACCGAAACCATCCAGTGGGCGGCAGAATTTGAGAACTCCCTGGCCCTGCTGGAAAGTCTCGCGAAGATACCCGCCAGAAAGTAGCAATCACCGCCGCGACAGAACCCTTCCCGGCTGAAAGGTTCGCTTTTTTCCTATTTTTGATGCATCATGAGAACCGGTGCAGCAAGATGGGTCCTACTGATCATCCTCATCCTGGGTATCAGCGGCAGGACTTCCGGCCAGCAGACCAGCCTGACAAAGGTTGTCAGCCAGGCGTCCCCGGACAGGCAACCGATCGTTGATTCACTCCAGACTCTGGCCTCAACGGACCAGTGCAGTATCTTTATCCTGCCCTTCAATCCTGACGGGTATGTCATTGTTTCGGACCAGGGAGGCCAGCCAACCGTATTAGGCTGGTCCGATTGCGGGCATTTCCCCGCCGATCCCATGCACCCGCTTCGCAACTGGCTGATCAATAATTATATTCTTGTCACTCCCCACGAGTCACGAATCACGA
>CAZJNQ010000156.1:0-2392 GCA_964547475.1 uncultured Porphyromonadaceae bacterium | reverse complement strand
CGATACCGAAACAACCGGATTGGATGCCCTAAAGGCTGAAATTGTCGGCCTTGCCTTGTCATACCAACCCGGAAAAGCCTGGTACATCCTTTTGCCTGAGGACCGCCGGGAGGTCCTCCGGATGCTGCAGCCGCTAAAGCCGCTGTTTGAAAACCCTGCCATCGGGAAGACCGGACAAAACATCAAATATGACCTCCAGATCCTCGGCAATTACGGCATCCGGGTAAACGGGCCGCTGTTCGACACCATGCTGGCACATTACCTGCTGAATCCCGACGAGCGGCACAATCTTAATTTCCTGGCCGAAAAATACCTGGATTACAAGATGATTCCCATCGAGGAGCTGATCGGCCAGAAAGGCAGGGACCAGTTGTCAATGCGCAGCGTGGATCCCGTGATTCAAAAAGAATATGCCGGTGAGGACGCAGACATAACCGGCCGGCTGAAACCCATTCTCGGCCAGGAGCTGGAGAAGGCCGGGCTCACCGCCCTGTTCGGGGATGTCGAGATGCCGCTAGTTCCCGTACTGGCTTCCATGGAAAAATCGGGTATCCGGCTCGACAAGATCACCCTCGCGGATATTTCGCTCGGCTTATCGGAAGAGATCGAAAACCTCGAAAAAGAGATCACGGAAATGGCTGGCATCGCTTTTAACGTGGCTTCTCCCAAACAGCTGGGTGAGATCCTTTTCGAGCATTTGAAAATCGATCCCCAGGCTCGCCGGACGCGCAGCGGGCAATTTTCGACCAGCGAAGAGGTCCTGACAAAGCTTGCCAACCGTCATCCGATCGTGAACAAGATACTGGAATTCAGGGGATTGACAAAACTACTAAACACGTATATCGACACCCTGCCGGATCTGGCAGATGCCCAAACCGGAAAGATCCACACACACTTCAACCAGGCCATTACCTCAACCGGCCGACTGAGTTCCATCAATCCAAACATGCAAAATATCCCGATCCGTGAAGAGCGCGGCCGGGAGATCCGGAAAGCGTTTGTGGCTTCCGACGCGGAACACGTGATCCTTTCGGCCGACTATTCACAAATCGAGCTGCGCATCATGGCCCACATGAGCCGGGATGAAAACATGCTGGCCGCTTTCAACCGCTCGGAAGATATCCATACGGCCACTGCCGCCGCCATTTACCGGGTCCGTCACGACCAGGTGACGCGGGAGATGCGGTCGAAGGCCAAAGTGGCCAACTTCGGAATTATTTACGGGATATCGAGCTTCGGCCTTTCGCAGCGACTCAACATCTCGCGCCCGGAAGCCAGGAGTTTTATCGATGGCTATTTTACCTCCTACCCGGGTATCAAAGCTTACATGGATCAAAGCATTCGCGTTGCCCGTGAACACGGATATGTCACCACGATCCTGGGGCGCCGCCGTTATCTGCCTGATATTCTCTCTGAAAACCAGGTGGTTCGTGGAATGGCCGAACGAAATGCCATTAATTCCCCGATCCAGGGTTCGGCTGCCGACATCATCAAAATAGCCATGGTCCGCATTTACGGCCAGATGGAAAAATATGGATTAAGGAGCCGGATGGTATTGCAGGTGCATGACGAACTGAATTTCGACGTTTATCTGCCTGAACTGAACCAGCTTCGTGAAATAGTCAGGCATGAAATGGAACACGCCATCCAGCTCCGTGTACCGCTGGTGATTGACATTGGTGAAGGCCGTAATTGGCTGGAGGCTCACGGATGACGAAACCCGGGATTACCGGAGCCATCCTGGCCGGCGGTCAAAGCCGGCGGATGGGATCCGGCAAAGCTCTGATCCCTTGGAAAAACAAGCCCCTGATCCAGTGGGTATACGACTCCTTGTCCGAAGTTTGTTCCGATATCCTGATCATAGCCAACAAAGGCGATTACTCCTTCCTCCGGGCATGGGTTTTCCCTGACAATTTCCCGGGCAACGGCCCCGCCGCAGGCATCGAAGCGGCACTTTCCCATTCCCTGACCGAATCAACCCTGATCGTCTCTTGCGACACCCCAAACCTCAATCCCGGCCTGTTCCACTTTCTGTTCAGCCGCCATGGCTCCTACGATATCTCCATTTGCGGCCATGACGGGATCGATGAACCGTTGATCGGCCTCTTCAACCGCAGCGTCCATTCCCTGTTCCGGTCAGCCATTCTTGAAGGAAATCCCCGCCCCCCGGGGATCATCAGGAAGACAAACTGGCAAGTGATTGAAATATCGCCCGTCCTTGATTTTTACAGCCCCGATTTGTTCCTAAACTTGAATAGCCCTGAAGACCTGGCATGGCACGGGCATAATTAAAACCGGTGAAATGAGCCTTCTGGTGCTGGTTTCCTCGGTTCACCGGGAACACGCGCTTGAAGCCCTGCGGCAATGCGTGGACCTGATCAAGGAGAAACTT
>CAZJNQ010000155.1:0-2431 GCA_964547475.1 uncultured Porphyromonadaceae bacterium | reverse complement strand
TTCTGCGACGATAATTGGGGCAATGTGCGAAAGTTGCCTGACGTTGAGGCTGCAAAACGGCCCGGTGGTTACGGCATGTATTACCACTTCGATTATGTCGGCGGTCCCCGGAACTACAAATGGTTGAACGTGAGCCAGGTATCACGGATCTGGGAACAGATGAACCTGACCTGGGAACACGGGGTCGACCGCATCTGGGTCGTCAATGTCGGTGATCTGAAACCGATGGAGTACCCCATAACCTTTTTCCTCGACATGGCCTGGGATCCCGAGGCCTTCAATGCATCAAACCTGACGGATCATACCGTGGCCTTTTGCAAGGAGCAATTCGGGGGCCATTATCCCGAGGAGACAGCCCGGATGATCGATCTCTATACGCTGTACAACCACAGAGTCACTCCCGAACTGCTGGATGCCGCGACCTTCAGCCTGCACAATTACAATGAGTTTGAAACGGTCGTAAATGATTACAAGAAGCTCCTGCTGGATGCCTATCGGTTGAATTACCTGATGCCTGAAGAATACCGCGATGCATTTGACCAGCTCGTCCTCTTTCCGATCGAGGCCATGGTGAACCTGTATGAGATGTACTATGCAACGGCCCGCAACCATGACCTGGCAGCCTCCGGGAATCCGGAAGCCAATGCCTGGGCCGATCAGGTGGCTGAATGCTTCAGGCGCGATTCCTTGCTGACCATTCATTACAACCAGGTGATCGCCGGAGGCAAATGGCCGCACATGATGGACCAGACACGCATAGGATATACGTATTGGCAACAGCCTCCCAGAAACGTCATGCCTGAAGTGCTCAGGGTTCCTGAAAGCACACTCTCAGGCAAAAGCTGGCTTTTCCGGGAATCCGGCGGGTACGTTTCGATCGAGGCGGAACATTACACCCGGGCCATGAACCATGCCGAAGCAAGCTGGCTGGTCATCCCCGGCCTGGGCAGGACACTCTCGGCCCTGACCACCACACCGGTTACCCACAAGCCCCGGCTGGATGCATCGTCCGGCCCCTGGGTTGAGTATGATGTCTTTCTTGAAACCACAGGGCAAGCCACCCTGATCCTGTTCCTTTCGCCAACCCTCAATTATAACGATAACAAGGGCCTGCGATATGCGGTATCGGTCAACGGGCAGAAGGAGCAAATCGTCAATTTCAACAAAACCTTCGACCAGGAACAGCATGACCAGTGGTTGGCCAACAGCATCATCCGGTCTGAAACCGTTCACCGGATCGACCATCCGGGAAAAAACACCATCCGCTTCAGGGCCATTGAGCCCGGCATCGTGCTGCAAAAGCTGATACTTGACCTGGGAGGGCTCAAACCCTCGTTTCTCGGTCCGCCTGAGAGTCAGCGAATGGAACCGGACGAAGCCAGACCTGTTGAGTAAGGATTTTAACAAGGAGGTAGCTCTTGATATGCATGAGATTCGCGAGGTTCGACTCCGGAATTTTGGTTAAACATTACATGGTTCTCTTCATTCAGGTTGGGAGGCCAGCTTGCGAATCCCTGCGGTTAACGGGTAAAGGTTTATAAATCAGGAGCTCCTCCTTTTTTAAAAAAAGAAAAATATATGGACAAGGACACCGGCAAAGTACCATTTGGCGAAAAAATCGGCTACAGCCTTGGAGACAGCGCGGCCAATTTCGTTTTTCAGATCATGGTCATGCTGCAGCTGGGCTTTTATACCGATGTGTTCGGGATCAAAGCCTCGACAGCCGGCTTGATCCTGTTGGTAGCCAGATTTGTGGATGCTTTTGTGGATCCCCTCGCAGGAATTGTTGCAGACCGGACCCGTACCCGCTGGGGTAAATACCGCCCTTGGGTGCTATGGACGGCGATCCCTTTCGGGGTGTTTTTCTGGCTGGTCTTCACCACTCCGGATATCGGGGAACGGGCCAAGATCGTTTATGCCGGGATCACTTACATCCTGCTCATGGCCATCTATTCCTTCAACAACACCCCTTATTCCGCCCTCCATGGGGTTATGACCGGCAACATCAAACAACGCACGAGCATCGCATCCGTCCGGTTCGTATTTGCCATGACCGCCGCTTTCGTGGTGCAGGGACTGACCCTTCCGCTGGTTTCCAAGTTCGGCCAGGGAAATGACCAGAAAGGCTGGTCTGTAACGATCGGCCTCTTTGCCATCCTGGCCGTGATCTTCTTCATTATCACCTTTTTCTCGTCGAAAGAGAGGATTGCTCCCCCGCAAAAAGAAAAAACCCCCATCCGTCAGGATTTTAAGGACATCCTGGGAAGCAAGGCCTGGAGAGCCATGTTCTTTTTCACCCTGTTCCTGTTTACCACACTGGCGCTTTGGGGAAGCGGCATGTTTTACTATTTCAACTATTTCGTCGACAAGGATTCCCTGTTCAGCTTCCTGGGGAACTTTAACCTGGTCAGCGTACCCGGTGAAACCTACA
>CAZJNQ010000154.1:0-2466 GCA_964547475.1 uncultured Porphyromonadaceae bacterium | reverse complement strand
CTGATCCTGGGAGGAGTGGACGAAAATGGACAACCGGCTGACAATGAACTTTCCAGAATCATCCTCCAGGCCCAGATCAATATGCAAATGACCCAGCCCACTTTGTCGGTCTGGTGGGACGACAATCTGGACAAGGAATTTCTGATGAAAGCGGCCGAGTGCGTTAAAACGGGCGTGGGTTACCCGGCTTTTTTCAACCAGAAGGTCTATATAGAGCATGAAAGAAGGAACAGCGGACTGCCGCTGGATGTCATCCGCCGCCATGCTGCCATGGGCGGGTGCACCGAGCCCACATTGCAGGGCATGTCCTACGGGATCGTACAGGCTGGTTTTGTCAACCATGGAAAGATCATCGACCTGGTGGTCAATAAAGGCGTGGATCCATTGACCGGCATCAGGATGTTCCCGGCGAGGGAACTGAACAGTTATGAGGAGATCAGGTTATATTATCTTGATATAATGCGTGTTGCGATCCGCAACTGGCAACAGTACTGGAACTTTGTGATGATCGCGCACCGGCAGACCGTGCCCCTTGTCTTTTGCTCCGTTTTTGTCAACGACTGCGTGAAAAGCGGCAAATGCATGGACGACGGGGGTGCCGTGCTGAACCGGTCGGTCACGACCCTCTCGTCGGGACTGGTGAACGTGGTGAATTCGCTGGCGGTGATCAGGCGCCTGTGTTTTGAGGAAAAAACCTGCCCGGTAGCCGAGCTTTTCTATGCGGTGCAGGAAAACTGGAAGGGTTTTGAGATGTTGAGGAAGAAAGCCCTGGCCGTCCCGCACTGGGGCAATGATGATGAGTATGCAGACACTGTTTTTCTCGATCTGTTTGGCGAGTATTGCGCATGGGTCAGGCAGCAGGACAATTACCTGGGCCAGCCCTATGACCCCTCCATGCTGGCCATCTCGACACCGGTGCCATTCGGCAAGGTATGTGGTGCGTTCCCGGATGGCCGGATGAGCGGAGAGCCCCTAGCCGACGGCGTAACCTCACCTTTCCCCGGTACCGACAAATGCGGACCGACAGCCGTGATCCGCTCTTCCTCAAAAGTGGACCATACTCAGATCCGCGGGGGATTGCTGAACCTGAAGTTCCATCCTTCGGCACTGATGGGCGAGACCGGTTCCGCCAACCTGCTGGCCCTGATCAGGACCTATTTCGAATCGCCGGGTTTCCATGTGCAGTTCAACGTGGTGGATTCCCGGATGCTGAAAGACGCACAGGAGCACCCGGAGAATTACCGTGACCTGGTTGTCCGGGTTGCCGGTTTTTCAGCTTACTGGGTTGAGATGAGCAAGGCTTTACAGGACCAGGTGATCTGGCGGACCGAACACAGCATCTGATCCGGTGAAAGGAGCCATTTTCGCCATTCAGCATTATGCGGTGCATGACGGGCCAGGCATACGGACACTGGTTTTCCTTAAAGGTTGCCCGCTGAAATGTGCCTGGTGCTGCAACCCGGAATCCCAATCGGACCACTTCCAATTGCGCTATATCTCCTTCCGCTGCAAGTCCTGCCTGCGATGTATCACGGCTTGCACCAGAGGGGCCATCACCACGACCGGAGAAACCCTCATTCATAATTTTGACATTTGCAGGAATTGTTCCGATAAGCCTTGCATTGATGCCTGCCCTTATGAAGCTCTCTCAGTAACCGGCCGGGAAGTCACGACTGATGAGCTCATGGACGTCCTGTCACGGGATATTCCCTTTTACCGGAACTCCGGTGGCGGAGTGACCTTCACCGGCGGCGAACCGTTCCATCAGCCCGGCTTCCTGGTTGAAATGCTCAGGCGATGCCGCGAATCCGGCATTCACACTGCCGTGGAAACCTGCGGCTGGACAACCAAAGCCATCCTCCTCGAAGCCATTCCATTGACCGGTCTTTTCCTGTTTGACCTGAAGATCATCAATCCTGATCTGCATCTCCGTTATACCGGCCAGCCGGTCGGCCCGATACTCGACAACCTCGCTTTTGTAGCGGCCCGGCACCCTGAAGTGATCATCCGGTTTCCGCTCATCCCCGGCATCACCGACACGGATGAAAACCTGCAGGAAATCGTTCAGGTCATGCACAAAAACCTCCTCAAACGCATCCACCTGGAACCTTACCACACCCTGGGAATCGACAAGTATCAGGAACACGGGATGAGATACGGATTGCCCGGGTTAACGCCTTATAAACCTGGCAAACTGGAAGAGGTCAGGAGGTTCTTTGCTGAACACTCCATTGAGGGAACGACAGTATAAAGGCAGAAGGCAGAAGTAAAGGCAGAAGGCAAAAGGCAAAAGGCAAAAGTAAGTGACAAGTATAAAAGTAAAAAGCTTATGACTAACCCCAGACTTCAGTCTGGGGGTTTACCCCCATCCTCCTTGACTAACCCCAGACTTCAGTCTGGGGATTTTCGTATCACGATTCACGAGTCACGATTCACGAGTCACGAGTCACGAGTCACGAGTCACGA
>CAZJNQ010000153.1:0-2570 GCA_964547475.1 uncultured Porphyromonadaceae bacterium | reverse complement strand
ATACTGGGTCAATCTGGCCCTGGAGTTCAATCCCAGGGCAAAATCAAGCAAGAAACTAACATGAACAGGCAAGCGGTCACAGTAATACTCGTGTTGATGCTGATACTCAATCTTCTCACGGATATCAACGGTCAGCCGGCCGGATATCCGTTCCGTTCGTTCACGGAGTTCAGGAGAACACTTGACAAGGTTGTAAATATCAACGATCCGGCGGAACGTACGCAACAGGTAAACGACCTGTGGATCAGATTGAAAGAAGATCTTCAGATCCCTGTCCGGCTGGGAGATTCGGTGGCTTTCCTGTACCGGGGAGAGGCAAAAGCGGTCTCCTGGGCCGGCGATTTCAACGGATGGAATCCCAGCATCAAAGGCTTCATGGGTATCCGGCAGGGTTTGTCGGACATCTGGATGGCGGTTCAGAAGTTTCCGGAAGATGCACGGCTCGATTATAAAATCGTGGTAGATGACAAATGGATCCTGGATCCTGATAATCCGCATATTCAGTGGAGCGGCATGGGGCCCAATTCGGAGCTTAGAATGCCGGGCTGGAAGTTCCCGGAGGAAACAGTCCTGTCCCCGGATGTGATCAGGGGGAACCTGTCGGAGGATAGGCTGATCGAAAGTGAAAAACTGGGATATCAGGTTAATTATAAGGTATATACACCCTATAATTATTTCAGATGCGAGAACCTTCCGGTGATCTATGTGACTGATGGCCACGAATATGCCGACGACCTGAAGGGAGGAATGATCCTGATCCTCGACAACCTGATCTACAGCGGAGAGATCCGGCCGGTCATCGTAGTTTTCATTGATCCCCGCGAACCCGGGAATGAAAGCAATAACCGGAGAATGCAGGAGTATATCTGCAACCCAAAATTTGCCGACTTTGTGGGGGATGAGTTGATTCCCGTAATTGACAGCATGTATAAAACCCATGCCTGTCCCGATGACCGCGCCATTCTGGGCACCTCACTCGGCGGCATGAATGCTGCCTGGTTTGGGGCAGTCAGAACCGGTGATTTCCACCTGCTCGGAATCCAGTCGCCGGCTTTCAATGGTGAGGTGCTGAAACGGTTTGCCAGTCTCGAGTGGTATCCTTTCCGGGTATACATGACCACAGGCGTTATTCATGATACGCAGAAACAGGCCCTTGACATGAAAGGCATTCTCGATAAATACCAGGTTCCCTATGTTTACCGTGAGGTGAACGAAGGCCACTCATGGGGCAACTGGAGGGCGCTGCTCGGAGATATGTTGAGATGGTTTTTTAGCAGTGACGGGTGACAAGTGTTTTTTCCATAACTTTAGGATACCTAACACTAAAGCTATGAATCCAATAAAATTTTTACTCCCGTGGATTGCGTTCCTTTTGCTACCGATAGCACAAGGTTGTGATACCCTCGATCCAGCTTGCGAGAATGCGGATTATCGTTTTGTAGATTTAGTTCTTCCTGGTGAAGACGGGAAGATTACGGACCATTTACAATTTCGCTGCAACGGGATTTCATGCTATTTCTATTCAACTGTTGTTTGCGATCAGGCATGTGGCGGCACCTCTTTCAGTGTGACTTTTGCTTATCGTTTTGTTACCTCCCTTTTCCGAAAAGGAATTGACATATTGGTACCTTATGTGAGAATTGACTCCGGCGTATTGTATTATCCAAGTTTCAAGGATGCGACGAATCCCATGACCTGTGGAGTTTACGGAGAACTTTTTACCCTTAACGAGGGAGATCAAAAAGTGACTCCGGCATCCTTCAATGTTGAGGTCGGATTCAACCTTGTTGCTTATGACAGGTCAGATCAGGAACTCAGAGAGTTGCTGAAATCCATGATCAATTATTTTCATATTAATGTCGAATATCTTAAACTCCAATAGAACAGGAAGCCATGAAAAGAACACTTCAAATTGCTGCCATCCTTTTGATCTGGATATTCAGTTCCTGTGATAACCTGGATATAACTTACGGAGGTGCCAGTTGTACAGGAGCTATTGAAACAACTGATATTTTTACCCGGGACTCATCTGCTCTGGATGATGCCTGGCCTCCAGAGGAACAATTAGGATATACTACTTACACATTGACGGAAAAAATCGTTAGCGCCTGCCCATCCAAACCTCTCAGCCTGGATTTCAGCTGCGGTATGGTTTGGGACCCCGAACATCCGGTTAGTATCGCCGTATCGGTATATAACGGACTGGAGGGACAGATTGGCAACCTGGACATTGACTGGAATACTGATGTTGTGCCTGGTTTGCTGACGGGTTCCGGAGAATTCACGGCACCTGATAAGAGTACGGAATATGAGTATGACGTAAACATTTATCTGATGGTCGAATCCACCGGGGATCTGTTCCAGGACCGGGCCCTGGTCAAGCGCTGTTTCAGGGATTATACCCTGGAGGCCACCTATTATAAAATACCTGATTAGCAAGCCGGGTGCCTACAAAGGATCGTAAAGAGATTTACCCGGTAGTCCAGACAACGTATTCAATACCGATGAATAAGATTCCGGTTTTCGCCTTGGCCATTGATTTGTACATTTGATTCAGGATGAAGACCGAC
>CAZJNQ010000152.1:0-2615 GCA_964547475.1 uncultured Porphyromonadaceae bacterium | reverse complement strand
AACCGGATACCCTTTTACGTCGCTGCGCCTTCTTCAACCTTTGATCCGGAGATGGAAACCGGGGAGGAGATACCCATTGAGGAGCGCAGCGGGGAGGAGATTCGGGCAAACGGAGGGATGACTAGCCCCGGACTTCAGTCCGGGGTAATTCCACAGGAGATACCTGTCCGGAATCCGGCCTTCGACGTGACCCCGGCCCGGTTGATAACCGGGTACATTACCGAAGATGGAATCAAAGCGATTTCAACTCCCGGGTAACCTGGCTTCAATACAATAGAAAAGGTGGAAGAATTCTCCCCCACCTTTTCCTTTTTCCTTTTTCCTTTTTCCTTCTCGCCTATTGTCCAGCCGGTGCCTTATGGGCAATCTTCGGCAGCATCGTCTTGAAATCAAATCCCTTGAATGTCGGGCTTTCGGCATTGTGACAGGTCTTGCAGAGTTTTTCAGTCGGCTCGATCATGCCATTAGCCAATGCTTTGGCCTTGTCTTTCATGATGGTGGCTGATTTGTACATGCTGCCCGGGCCATGGCAGGATTCGCAGGAAACGCCTTCCTCGATCGTGATGGTGTCAACGAACTTGCTGTTGGCAGCTGCTGTCGAATGACATTTCAAACATTTCGGATTCTTGGCTTCCTCCGGTTTGAGAGATTTCATGGACTGGGCATGTTTAGTGGTGGTCCACTGCTTGTACTGCTCGCCCTTTTCGGGTTTGTTGTGGCAAATCTTGCACTTTGCCGCTCCGATGTATTCATAATCCACAGCGGAAGGTACAGCCGCCAGCAGGAAGCCGGCTGCAATAACAAACGGGAAAATTTTCGCAATCATAGTCTGATATGTTTGTTAATTAATAGTTGATCCCATATGCAGGTGCCAATATATACAAATAATTTCATGTTAAGCAAATGACGTGCTAAAACTCATCGGCTATAAAATCTCGTAATGTTTCATCGGACAGTTGACAGGTTGTAATAAATTTATAGGATTATTAAAGGATGAATGCCTGGCCAAACCGGAAGGACAAGGTAACCGGGCTGATCGCTACAACCTGCTCCGATTTGATCATTTCTGGCTTTCCGATAAACCCCATACACCCGGGCTTCTCGGCTGGGATGCAGCCTGTCCGAGGATGGTGACCTGGGTTTGCCTACAGGATAAGCGTAACGGGGATACCCTGTTCGTGTTCAATACGCATCTGGACCATGTGGGGATCCAGGCACGTGAGATGGGCGCTGTCCGGATCAGCCACTCCGGGATTTTATGTACTTTCGATCCAGGGAAGCAACCGCTACCTGCTTAAAAAATTATCCGTCAACTGATGAACTCCGACCACCCGAAATTAACGAACGAGAGACTGGTCTCGCTCGACTTCTTCCGGGGTGCCACGATGTTCCTCCTGATCGCCGAATTTGCCTCCCTCTTCCCGCTTTTCCTCGCACCCGAAGCCGAAGGGACCCCCCTTCATTTCCTGGGAGTACAGCTGCATCATCGTGAATGGGAAGGGTTGAATTTCTGGGACCTGATCCAGCCTTTCTTCATGTTCATCGTGGGCGTATCCATGCCCCTGTCGCTGACCCGGCGTGCCGCCCAGGGCGATACGGTCAGGCAGATCACCTTTCACGTGCTCAAGCGTTCCCTCCTCTTGCTGGTCCTGGGGTGGGCGCTCTATTGCATCGAGCCCGGCAGGATCACCTTCCGGTTCCAGAACGTCCTGGCCCAGCTCTCTTTCACTTACCTGGTGGCTTATATCCTGATGAAGAAAAAGCCCTGGGTGCAGATCCTGGTTTCCGTGCTGTTAGTGGCCGTCAGTGAGGGACTCTACCGCTATTTTTGGGTTGATGGGTTTACCCACCCATTCACGGCCGACCAAAACTTCGGGGCTTGGGTCAATCTGATGATTTCGGGTGAATTGGATGGGGGGCACTGGGCCATATTCAACGCCGTGCCCACGGCTGCGCATACGATCTGGGGAGTTTTGGCCGGGCAGCTGCTGATGAGCAACCGTCCCTGGCGGAGAAAAATCCTGATTCTGGTTATCGCCGGACTGACCGGCCTGGCACTGGGCTATGGACTGAGTCCGGTCACTCCGATCATCAAGCGGATTGCCACCTCCACCTTCATCTTTGCCAGTGGGGGCTGGACTCTCCTAACCCTTGCGCTTTGCTACTGGGTGATCGACGTGCTGAAATTCCGGAAAGTGCTTTTCTTCTCTGTTGTAGGAATGAACCCCCTGTTCATTTACCTCTTTTCCCATGTAGGCGGGGCTAACCTGCTCCGCTCCTGCGTCTGGCCATTCACCAACGGTCTTTTCTCCTGGACCGGCGAATGGTTGACCGGCCTGATCACGGGCCTTGTGGTGCTCTTCCTGCTCTGGTATATCTGTTATTGGATGTACAGGAAGAAGATATTCATCAGGATATAGTGACTCGTGACGAGTCACGAGTCACGAGTCACGATTCCCCCCCTTCTCCCGTACTCGAATTTTGTCTTACCTTTACCCTTGACAAAAGCCTGACGTATGACTCCTCCGTTCATCACCGGCCGCGAGATCCACGGATCGCCCTCCTGCAGCCGGTCCAATTTTTTTAAAAACAGATATCTCGATGCACCCCTGATG
>CAZJNQ010000151.1:0-2780 GCA_964547475.1 uncultured Porphyromonadaceae bacterium | reverse complement strand
AGTATCGAATTTATCACCTCCATTTCAAATTTCTAATGCATAATTTGGGTTAAATGATTATGAAAAATGAAGCAATTCAGAAAGGTATAATTAAGATTTGCCTTTCATTATGTGCAATTATTTTTGCACTTTCTTTCACCTTGCCACTTTTTGCTGCTCCTGAGGGACCGTGGTGGATAAGAACTGATTGTTTATGTGCCGATGGAACTCAAGGCCATAAACATACCTGCCAAAACCAAGTTCAGACCGAATTTCCTTGTAATCAATCAGATCTGGGTTATGTAACTCATTGCCAAACTGCCTCAGATAATAATTGTGATGCGATTCCAGAGTAGGAGTTTTACTTAGTTATTAATGCAAATTATAAAAGCTCCAACAGGAGCTTTTTTTTATCTTATTTGCTTTAAAAATAACCAAAGTATATTACATTCCCCAATTTCGCGGTAAATTCGCGATTTAAGTCTTTTTGAATGGAATCTATACGCGAGATATACCGGATCGGGCAGGGGCCATCGAGCAGCCATACCATGGGGCCGAAAAAGGCTGCCGCCCAACTGCTCGGAGGAACCCCTCGGCAAATCGAATATGCGGCCGAAATGGGCATCGAACACCACCTGGGCCATGACCTGCCCTCGATCTATAAGGAGACTTCGGAGGGGGGAATGGCAATTACTTGGGAAGTAGGAAGTAGGAAGGAGAAAGGAGGAAGGAGAAAGTGAAATTAATTGGATTGGACATTGGCGGCACCAAATGTGCCGTGATCCTGGGGGAAGCCGGTCATGAAGGGAAGATCACGGTTTTGGACAAGGCAGTGATTCCAACGGCCGAACATCCCGCGCCGGCACAAATGCTGCCCGTACTGCGATTGGAAACCGAGCGGTTGCTAAAGGCTAACGCATTGACCGGAAAAGAAATCACTGCCCTGGGCATCAGTTGCGGCGGACCGCTCGACAGCAAAAGAGGAGTGGTGCTTTCTCCTCCCAACCTTCCCGGATGGGATGAAGTGGAAATCGTTCGTTTTTTTGAAAGCCGGTTCCCCTTCCCGGTGGCTCTGCAAAACGATGCCAACGCCTGTGCGTTGGCTGAATGGAAATTCGGGGCCGGCCGGGGAACACAGAACATGATCTTCCTGACTTTCGGTACCGGCATGGGTGCCGGCTTGATCCTCGATGGCAGGCTTTACAGCGGAACCAATGACAATGCAGGCGAGGTGGGGCATATCAGGCTTGAGCCGTTTGGCCCGGTCGGATATGGAAAATCGGGATCTTTCGAGGGTTTCTGCAGCGGTGGAGGGGTCGCCCAGCTGGCCCGGAACAAGGCAATGGAAAAGCTCCAGATGGGCCATAAAGTCGCTTTCTGTGAGAGCCTCGCCGATCTGCCGGCTGTAACCGCCCTCCGGGTGGCCGAAGCTGCCCAATCCGGCGATCCGCTGGCCCTTGAGATCTATGAACTCTGCGGGAGCTTTCTGGGTCGCGGTTTATCGGTACTGATCGATATCCTGAACCCGGAATGCATCGTGATCGGCAGCATTTTTTACCGTTCGGGGGCATTATTGATCCCCTCCATGAAAAAGACCCTCAGGGAAGAAGCATTGCCTTTGTCAAGGCAGGTATGCCGTATCGTACCGGCCGAGCTTGAAGAACAGCTCGGGGACCTGGCTTCGTTGTCTGTCGCGGTCAACCATTATCAAACACTGGCAAACTCATGAAAACAGAACAGATCAGGATTGATTTTGATCAGGCCCGGCAGGTACTCGATAGCTATATCTCGGATCCGCAGACCTGGGCCAGGCTGGAACAGGCCGGCGATCTGCTGGTGGGCTGTCTGAAGGCCGGCGGAAAGATCCTCTCCTGCGGAAATGGCGGCTCCATGTGCGATGCCATGCATTTCGCCGAAGAACTGACAGGCCGCTATCATGAAGACAGGAAACCCTTGCCGGCCCTGGCTATCAGCGATCCTTCGCATATTACCTGCGTGGGCAACGACCTGGGATTCGAACAGGTCTTCTCGCGCACGGTGAAAGCCCTGGGTAAACCCGGAGATGTCCTGGTGGCAATCACAACCAGCGGAAGGTCCCCGAATGTGATTCAAGCCCTCGAATCAGCCCGGGCGGCAGGCATGAAAACCATCGGGCTGACCGGTAAATCCGGCAGCGAGATGTCGGCTATCTGCGATGTCCTGATCACGGTGCCGTTCATTGGTCATTCCGACAGGATCCAGGAGATCCACATGATCATCCTGCATGCCCTGGTGCACTATATCGAAATCGGTTTAACTTTATGATTTTTATCTCAACCAACAGACCATGCATGCCATTCAAACAACCCGCCTGACTAAATTCTACGGGAAGGACCGGGGCATTGAAAACCTCGATTTGACAGTCAGGGAAGGAGAGATCTTTGGTTTCATCGGTCCCAACGGGGCCGGGAAGTCAACCACCATCCGCCTGCTTTTCAGCCTTATTTTCCCGACCAGCGGTTCAGGACAGGTCCTGGGCCTGGATATCGTAAAGCAAGGCCCTGACATTAAAAAGCTTACAGGATTCGTTCCTTCGGAAGTGGGCTATTACCACGGGATGACGGCGAAGGAACTGTTCCGGTATTCGGCCGGATTTTACAGGATCAGGCTCGACGATTATTACCAAAAGCTGGTGGAAACCATGGAGATAGATCTGAACCGCAAGATCGACGACCTCTCCATGGGCAACAAGAAAAAAGTTGCCGTTGTCCAGAGCCTGATCCACCGGCCCCGGCTGCTGATCCTGGATGAGCCCACGAGCG
>CAZJNQ010000150.1:0-2834 GCA_964547475.1 uncultured Porphyromonadaceae bacterium | reverse complement strand
CATCATTGTTGCCGGCGGCACCGGTGTGCGGATGGGTTCCGCGGTGCCGAAGCAATTTCTGCCGCTGGGAGGCAAACCGCTGTTGATGCATTCGATCGAGGCTTTCCACCGGTTTGATCCTGAAATCCCGATAACTGTGGTTCTGCCTGAGGACCAGTTTGATAACTGGGACCGGCTTTGCTTTGACCATCGTTTTAAGATTCCGTACAGGAGGGCGGCCGGCGGCGTGACGAGGTTCCACTCGGTGCAGAACGGCCTTCGGGGACTGGAAGGCACCGGACTGGTTGCCATTCATGACGGGGTACGGCCGCTTATCCGGCCCGATGTCATCGCCCAGCTCTTTGATGAAGCCGCAATTCATTCCAATGCCGTTCCGGCTATCCCCCCGGCCGATTCTCTTCGCTGGCAGGACGACCAGGGCAACCATCCCGTAGACAGAAACTATATCAGACTCATCCAGACACCCCAGATCTTCGACCTCCCCAAACTTCAACAAGCCTACCTCCAACCTTACGATACCCTGTTCACCGACGATGCCGCCGTCTGGGAAAAAGCCGGGTTCCCCGTTCATCTGGCGGAAGGGCAAAGCACGAACATCAAGATCACCACACCGGAGGATCTTGCGGTAGCAGAATTGTTCATTGGCAAATAATCCGTCTGCACCTTACGAATAACTCGCTTACGCTCGCGAATAACCTCCTTACAGTCGGTGAATTAATTGATCCCTGCTGCCGCCCGGGTCAATCGTGCGTATTGTAGACAAAAAACTTTGAAAACTTTTTCAGTTTCCATTTGTTTAAAAGTTTATCTTTGCCGCCACTTTAGTGTCATGCAATATGGACGAAAAACATAAATACTTCTTTGACAAGGTCTTCGAACTGTATAACAAGTTCGGGATCAAGAGTGTGACCATGGACGACGTCTCGCGCGAACTGGGTATTTCAAAAAAAACCCTTTACGAATGTGTCGCGGATAAGTCCGAGCTGGTCAAATACGTCATGCAAATGGTTTTCCGGTTCCATGGCGAAAAGCTGGCCGAAATCTCCAATAGCGGCTACAATGCCATCGAGGAGCTCCTGAAGGTGAACGAGTATATGACCCACATGGTTAAAGAGCTGAACCAGACTCTATTATATGACCTCAGGAAATATTATCCTGAGCTTTTTAACGAGATGATGGAGATCCAGCACCGGAAAATGCACGAGGCCATCCGCCTGAACCTCCTGAAGGGCCAGAAAGAGGGCCTTTACAGGAAGGAAATAAATCTGGATATCATTTCCAGGCTCCACATGTCCCGGCTTGAATACCGTTTTGCACACGATTCATCCATCCTGGACGATTTTGATTCCACAGTGGTGATGCAAGAGATCCTGACTTATCACCTGCATGGCATTGCCAGTGAAAAAGGAATCAGTGTATACAACGATCTTATCAAACAAAAATCCATATGATGCCTTTCAGAAAACTTGCTCTCATACTGGTCTTCCCGTACCTTCTGACCGGTGCGCTGCACGCACAGGTACAGGAATTCTCGTTGAAAGAGGCTCAGGATTATGCGGTTCAGCATAATTTCCAGGCTAAAAACGCAGTCATCGATATTTCACTGGCCGATAAAAAGATCCGTGAAACCATCGCGCAGGGGCTGCCCCAGGCTGAAGCCAGCCTCAGTTATACCAACTTCATCAACCTGGCCACCCAGCTCATCCCGGCGGAATTCTTCGGAGGTAAGCCCGGAGAATTCATGGAGATCCAGTTTGGCACCAAAAACAACGCCAGCTTCCAGGCCCAGCTCAGTCAGCTTATCTACAGCGGCTCCTACCTGGTTGGTCTGAAAATGACCCGGGTCGCCCGTGAAATGTCTGCCCTGCAATTGGAACAGGTCAGGCTCGATGTCAGGCAGGCCATTGCCTCTTCCTACCTGCTTTGCCTGGTAGCCGAGAAAAACCTCGAACTGACCGGGAAAACGATCAATGCCATGGAATCGCTGGTAAAGGATTCCAGGGCCATGCAGGAAAAAGGTTTCATGCAGGAGACTGATGTCGATAAGCTGAACCTTCTGCTCGGAGACCTGAAAACCAGCCGGTTGAATGCCGCCAACCAGATCCGGAACGCTTATACCCTTCTGAAATTCAATATGGGACTTACCATTACGGATGAAATCAGGCTGAAAGACAATCTTGAGATGCTCCTGATGGCAACCGATCCTGCCGGATTGCTGGCTCAGGAATATGATCTGAAGAACAACATCGGGTATAGGCTGATGGACGTACAGCAAAACCTCGCCAAACTCCAGGTTAAAATGGCGAAGACAGAATACCAGCCGGTGGTTTCAGCTTTTCTCTCCCAGACCGAAAACGCCCAGCGGAACGAGTTCAGTTTTTTTGATTTCAATGAGAAATGGTATCCCACCTCGATCTTCGGAGTCAATGTCGGGATCCCGATCTTCAGCTCCGGCAAGCGTTATTACAAGGTACGCCAGGCCGACCTGAATCTCGAAAAATCCATTAATACCAAACGTCAGATCACTGAAAGCCTGGTTCTGGGAACCCTCACCGCCCGGAATAATTTTGAAGTCTCCGTGGAAACCTTCCGAAACAAGCGTGACAACTTCGAGCTGGCACAAAAGATCTACGATAAAGACCAGATCCGGTACAAAGCCGGGGTGGCCTCAACCACCGACCTGAACCAGACCTACAATCAGCTTCTCCAGGCCCAAGGTACTTACCTCGGAGCCATCATGGATATGTTCAGCAAGAAATTTGAGTTACAAAAAGCATATAACCAGTTATAACCGTGACTCGTGAATCGTGAATCGTGAATCGTGACTCGTGACT
>CAZJNQ010000149.1:0-2857 GCA_964547475.1 uncultured Porphyromonadaceae bacterium | reverse complement strand
TGCCGGAAAGTTGCGCCAGCCCTGGAGGAATTAGCCCAGGAATATGCCGGTAAAATCTATATCTACAAGATTAATATTGACAGGGAGCGTGAACTCGCGGGATTATTCGGCGTCCGGAACATTCCGACTTACCTGTACATCCCCATGAAAGGCAAACCCACCATGGCTTCCGGGGCCAGCGCCAACCACATTGAGAACAAGGCCCGGTTTAAAAAGGTGATCGAAGACCTTCTCAAAGATCAGTAAGCTCCTGTATGGTATCGGAAGCTATTGATTAGTTTCCTGCTCTGATGTAAATTTGGCAGACCATTACCCTCTGCCATGAAAAAGTCATTACTTTCCATCCTCCTCCCTTTTACCTTTTACCTTTTTCCTTTTTCCTTGCTTTGCCAGGACTTTGGAGGCTTGCCTCCCGGGATTGACTGGTACCAGTTCCATTCAAAGAAGCTTCGGGTCGTATTCCCGAAAGGACTGGAAGCCCAGGCAAGGCAGGTTTCCAACTTGATCCAGTATGAGGATGCCAATAACCGCACCAGCATTGGTCCTTTATCGAAAAAATTGGATCTTTTGCTTAACAACCAGGGGGTTATTTCAAATGGCTATGTTGCCACAATGCCGTTTCACTCGGAGTTTTTCACAACGCCCCCGCAGGATGGAAACGTGCTCGGTACGAATGAATGGCTGACAACTCTTTCCATCCATGAATACCGGCATGCACTCCAGTACATGAACCTGAGAAGGGGAGTCATCAGGCTGGCCTATTATCTTACCGGCGAACCAGGATGGAGTATCTTAATGAACCTTGCCGTTCCGGACTGGTTTTTTGAAGGTGATGCAGTGACAACGGAAACCGCCCTGACCGACCAGGGAAGGGGCAGGATCCCTTATTTCATGTATCAGTATCCCAGCATCGTCCTGGATGATCGTATCTATACCTATCAAAAAGCCCGCAACGGTTCACTCAAGGATTATGTCCCCGACTGGTATACCCTCGGGTACCTGCTTTGCAGTTACGGACGCGAACATTACGGGAACGACATTTGGACCAAGGTCATGAAGAGAACCACGTGGTACCGGGGTATCATTTATCCTTTTTCAAAAGCCCTGAAGAAGAACACCACCCTTTCAACACGGAAGTTTTATAAAGCAGCTTTCTCCGATTACCGCGATCATTGGCACCTCCAGGACAGCCTTCTGAAGCTGACCCCTTCGGAACCGCTGTCGAAGCCTGTGAAAACAGTGACGGATTACCGGTATCCGGTTTTTATGGATGATGGCAGGCTCATCGTTCATAAAGAAAGCTACACGCACACCGGAGCTATTTATCAGATAATGCCTGACAGCACTGAAGTCAGGCTTTGCGAAACCGGAATCGCCCAGGATCTCTATATGTCGGCTTCCGGCCCGTACATCGCCTGGGCTGAGGTGAGCTGGGACGAAAGGTATTCAGCTCAGAATTATTCTGACATATATCTTTTCAACACTGCGTCAGGGAAAAAGACCTGCCTGACCCGCAATCAAAGATACTTCTCGCCTGCCGTTTCACCTGACGGCAAGCAAATACTGGTCGTGGAGACCGATCTGTCCAACCAGTTCAGGATCAAGATCCTGGATCTGGCCAGCGGCGAGGTGATTCAATCCCTCCCGAATCCTGACAATCTTTACTATACCTTCCCCAAATGGGACCTGGATGGAAAGCACATCATCAGTTCGGCCCGCAATTCCGCCGGTAAAATGTTAATAATCCGCCAGGCTGTCAGCACCGGTAAGATCTCGATCATGGCCCGGGAGATCAACCATGTGATCGGCGAGGTGGTCGTCACTCCCGCAAAACTCTATTACTCCTCCACCTACAGCGGTATCAACAATATCTACAGCCTGAATCGTTCGACCGGCGCTATCACCCAGTTGACTTCGACGCGATTTGGCGCTTATTTCCCCGCTGTCAGCCAGGACGGGAAGGCACTGGTTTATTGCGAATTCACCCACAAAGGCCACCGCCTGATGTCTGCTCCCATGAACCGGCTCCTCAACAAGACAATCCAGCCTGTTCCGCTTGAGAAACTGTCAAAATTCGACTATTCCTTCTTCCCTGAGGAAGGTGGCAGCATTCTTGGCAAAATACCGGAAAACGATGAGGAAATCAAGCCGTACAAGCAGTGGCAGCATCTCTTCAAGGTCCACAGCTGGACCGTCAATCCGACATTTCAGTCTATCGGGTTGTTCCTGATGTCAGACAACCTGTTGAATAACCTGCACGTTGAAGCCGGGGCTGATTATTACTGGAACGAACAGGTTCCAGGTTTCAGCGCCAGCGTCCAGTACGCCGGATCATATCCGGTCATTGGCCTCGGCGTTTCACGCAACTACCGCTCGGTTGGAGGGGATGAAGTGCCTAAACAAAGTTTTGTTGACAATACGGCGAATGCCGAAATCAGTGTTCCATTGAATTTCTCCCGTGGGCTTTTCTTCCGCCAGGCCAGCCTATCGGCAGGATACAACCTGATTTCCTTCCAGGAAGTCCGTCCCAGCGACCTCAGGCCTATATCACAGACCACATACCTGCATACGGTCTCCGCAAGCGCCCGGTATATCCAGTATAAACGCCAGGCTCGCCAGAACATCACGACTCCCCTTGGATTCGGTTTGGAAATATCAGGGAACCAGTCAGTGAACAACATTACGGCCCTTCAATACAT
This sequence comes from uncultured Porphyromonadaceae bacterium, assembly GCA_964547475.1. Lineage (GTDB taxonomy): Bacteria > Bacteroidota > Bacteroidia > Bacteroidales > UBA12481 > UBA12481. The sequence goes on along the minus strand of CAZJNQ010000149.1, from coordinate 158 downwards.
GGCTGTCGCCGACGGAGCAGTCCGCGGTCTGCTGCCCAATCACAACCTGGTTCTAACCGCAGCCTGGAAATATGAGCCTGATGATAATGATTATTCTTTCCTTGACCTCTTTGTCTATCCGAGAGGTTTCAGCATCCCCCGCAGCAACTGGATGGTAA
>CAZJNQ010000148.1:0-2909 GCA_964547475.1 uncultured Porphyromonadaceae bacterium | reverse complement strand
GTTTAATAGTATTAATCTATCAAAAACGGTCAATGCTATTTAGGCATGGTCAACTTCGTCACTCATCACTCGTCACTCGTCACTCGTCACTTCTTGCCATCCGTTCTGAACGGCCCCACGGGCAAGCCCGAGGTTCCGAACAGGTTGGGCTGATCGGTCGACTCCCAGGCAAAGCGGACGGCAACCGGATGAGCTATGCCGTCGGCCGAGACCAGGATGGTTCCATTATCGATCACTGCCCTGGCAGGAACAAACTGGTAATCCTCGCCGGCTATCCGGAAGCACGTCAGCTCCCCGCCGTCGGATTTCAGTTGCTGGTTAAACAGATCGAAGGATATCCGGATCTGATTCCCTTCAACTGTAAAGGTCTTGAAAACCGGAGCCGTATACGTGACATCCTTGAACCCGTAATCTTTATTCAGTGCCCACAAGGCCAGCCGCTTGCCGACATCCTGCTTGTTGGCCGGATGGATGTTCTTCAGCTCGCCTATATCCATTGTGACGGCCATACCGGTGTTCGGAACGGTGCGCCTGGTGTAATCCTGTGCCTCGCGGAGGAGGCCCGTATCAAAGTTGTCACGGTAACGATAAGGTGCGATCTGGACAAAATAGAACGGAAAATCACCCCGGCCCCAGTCGTGACGCCAGTTGGCAATCATTGCCGGAAAGATCTTCTTATACAATTCCCCGTCGTACCTGTTCGATTCGCCCTGGTACCAGATAGCGCCTTTGATACCGAAAGGAATGACCGGTGCGATCATTCCGTTGTACAGTACGGTCGGGAGGTTTGGCTCGCCGCAATCGACGCACTCCGGGGCGGGTTCAACCATGGAGAAAGATTCTCCCTTGCGCACGCTCCAGGTTCCTGCCAGCGGCTGCCAGGTGGTCTTGATCTTTTTAGGACGGATCCTGAGCATTTCGGATTTCCCGTTGATTCCTCCGGCACCCGAGGTATTTGCGACCCGGATGGCCAGAATGTTGTCACCCTTCTTCAGAGTTCCGGCCGGGATGTTATAAACTCGTTTCGTAGCCCAGTCATAAACATTCAGATGTGAGCCCACGGCAATGCCGTTGATCCAGGTCATGTCCATTTCGTCGATTGGCCCGAGTTCAAGAACCAGGTCCTTTTTGATCCAGGAATCCGGTACCTTAAAAACCAACCGGTAATCGGCCAGGCCTAGGTGGTCTCCCAGGAAGGTCTCGGACCAGTTTGATGGAACGGCCGTCGGTTGCCAGCCGGGATTCACATCCGGTTCTATGGCCCATGGCGGAGTCTTGTTGTCCTGGACAAATCCGATGGAAGCAGCCCACGCAGCTTGCTTTCCGGCATACTGACCGCTTTGGCGTTTTTTGAAAGCGGCCAGGTCAAAGGTCCCGGATGAGGTCAGGAACCAGGGGATTGTTGCCACAAATTCTTTGCTCATCCAGGCTTCGGCAACTGTTCCGCCCCAGCTGGTGAAAATCAACCCGATCGGAATGCCCAGCTTTTTCTGCAGTTCGCAGCCAAAAAAATAGGCCGTTGCGCTGAAATCCCTGGCGGTTTCGGGAGTGCATGCCGACCAGCTTCCGATGCAGTCATTCAGCGGTTCCACCGAAGTTGCCCTCGGTACCGTGAAAAACCTCATATCGGGAAAGTTGGCCGACTGGATTTCACCGGCCGAATTTTTAATGGGTCCGCCAGGCCATCCCTTCAGAGGCATCTCCATGTTGCTCTGGCCCGAACAGACCCAGACTTCGCCAATCAGAATATCTTCCAAAACAATTTTCTTTTTTCCTGATATCTGAACCGTATAGGGCCCGCCGGCCGTAGGCGTTTTCACTTTCACCATCCATTTGCCGCCGGTACCTGTAACCGTGGTCGCGGTCTGCTGATCCCAGGAGGTCAGCACCGTGATTTTCTGTCCCTCCTTAGCCCAGCCCCAAATCGGGACCTCCGATTGTTGCTGGAGAACCATGTGGGAACTTATTACACTTGGGAGAGATAACTGGGCAAAGGAGAAAGGAGAAAGGAGCAAGGAGAAAGTAAGGATAAGCAGATGCTTCATAACGATAATATGCTAATGTGCTAATAAATTAGATTCTGGATTCTGGATTCTGGATGCCGGAAAACCCAGCATCCGATATCCGAAATCCGATATCCGATCGTTAGGCAAAGTACAAAAACAATCCTGAAAAAGGACTGTTCTTTAAAGATATCTGGGGCCTGTAAAAATCTACAACTTGTAACCAGCAATCAGGCCAAGGGTTTTGAAAAGTACAAAAATCCTACACGCAGAGATCCTGGAGGGCTTCATCAATTGCAATTCCCGCTGCTGTTTTAAAGAGGTTTTTAACCTGCGGCCATCGGAGCAGGATTTCCGAGGCTTGTTCCGCTGTCAGTCTTTGCGCGACTACCTCGTCAGCCAAATGAATCAACCAGCATAAGTCAATTTGAAAGGCATCACAATAACTCCTCAAACTCAGCATCGTAGGCGAGATACCTTCATAACGATACTTGTACAAGTCAATCCTAGCCAGTTGGCTTGCTTCCTTCAGAGTGAATTCCCTGCTTATTGGAAGTTGAACGATCAACCTCTTCAGGGCTTCACAAAAAGCTTGATTGGTTTGTTGTTTGGTCATGGTTCGAAATGTTGGTTTCAAGTCTTGGGGGCTACTAAAGATATGTAATCTTCCGCATATCAATGCCGGAAATTTTGGAAATTAGAAAACTTTCTCCTCAGTAAGACAGTATAGGGGGGGGGGTATTTTGCTGATCTATTGTCGTTTACCGATTTCTTTTTTTCTGAAAAAGTGGAAAACTTCCGCCAGAAAGTCGCTTTAAACTTTCGTATCTTTTATTTATACATTTTATTACGTAGGGTTTGCTGAAATTCTAAGCGCCATTTAACTTCAAAAAGTATAGCTTATTA
>CAZJNQ010000147.1:0-2951 GCA_964547475.1 uncultured Porphyromonadaceae bacterium | reverse complement strand
TCCTGATACTTCCCGATCTGAATTATTTTGAAAAGTCAAACCATGCCCTGGCATTGCTTGATAAACAACTGATGTACTTTCCCGACAACTTCCCTTCCCTGCAACTTGCAGGTAAAAAGATCCCGGGCCACTGGACCGTAATTGCCAATGAGCCGCTTTTCTATTCACATGTGTTGACCGGTGTGGGATGGCCGACACAATATACATATGAGAGATTCGGAAGCCATTACCGTGATTTTGGCAATCCGGAGACCGACGGACATGGCCACTCGATGATGTCGCACTGGAAAACCTGGCACAACAGCGGAAGAAAAGCAGAATGGGTGCGCGACAGATGGCCATACCTGAAGGAGGCAGCGGATTATATCCTGTGGCATCTCAAGAATCCGGATCTTTCTTTTTCAAAGCATGGATTGCTTTATGCGGAAAGTGAAGCAGCCATGATTGATTATTCGCTCTATTGCAATTTCCCCTGTTACCTCGGATTGCTGATGTATGCTGAAATGGCGGATTCAATCAGGGAGAAGGAAGCCGCGCTGAGATGGAGGTCAACTGCCCGGGAACTGAAAGACAGCATGGAAACGTATTTTGCTGCCGAAGATGTTAGGTACGGCAAGATCTGGCAAAAGGTCGGCTTCCGTCACGAAAATATACTGATGACCTTGAAGGAATACCAGGGCTTTGACCTGACGGGCAAACTCCCGGATGAATGGATGACCCGGTCGAGGAATACCTATTTGAAAGAAAAGGATAATCAGCCTGATTTTTTTGGTCCAAACGGACTGGGATATGATCATGGGGTGATCACGCAAACTGCCATGATGCTCGACAGGATGGATGACGTAACGGAATGGATGAGGAAACTGGCACTTCTTTGCTATTCACCCCGTTTGCCGGGACCCTATATTGTACCGGAATGTGCCAGTATCGATGTGAAAAGAGGGATCATCCGGAGGCAGGGAGATTTGGGGAATGGATATCAGCAGGCAGAAATCATCAATACCATCCTTTTGTGCGCTGGCATCGATGACAATGTCCCCGGAATTTTGAGAATCATGCCCAGGCTGCCTGAAGGGTGGGATATCAGGATCTCGGATTTTCCTGTTGTTGTTTATACCGGAGGATGCAGTCGTGTCGTCAGAATTGAGATGGAAATGTCCTATCCTGAAAGCCATGACCAGAGAGTTCATCTCATGGTTGTTTCCGGAGGCGATCTGGCAAACGTGAATATCCGGCTGGGACCCTTTGATCCGAAAGTCGAGAGGGTCAGGGTACGTATCAATGGCCGGCAAAAATCAGATTATCCCTGTGTTAAAAGTGGCGACAAAACCTGGACATGGGTCAATATACCTGAAATAAAAGAAGGCTCGGAAATCACGATCCTTGCAAAGGAGTAACCTTACCCTGAAAAATAATCAAATGGAGCAAATAGAGAACGACAATAAACCCATTCAACCATGAATACAAGAGAGAGATTTCACGAAATCATGCATTTCAATACTTCCGTTCACTCCCTGAGGTGGGAATTCGGGTATTGGGGTGAAACCATTGACAACTGGTATAGTCAGGGACTTCCCAGGAAGGACTATCCGGTGCTGGAAAAAACCATCACCACTCCGACCTCTTCACTTTACAGCAAGGCATGGAACTGCAGGGGTGAGAGTACACTGCCCAAGGGTATTGCGGTTGTTGCAGGAGGCTTGTACTGGCCTACGCAGGGTTTTCCGTATGATCATGATGTGAGGAACCATTTTAAAATGGATTATACCCAGCGTCTGGTAGATGTGAATCTGCATTTTTGTCCGATGTTTGATATTGAAGTCCTGGATGAAAATGAAAAGCGCAAGACCGGTAAAAAGGCAATGGTTGTTGTGAATGAAGGATTGCAGTCCGTTTCGTACACCTGGAATTTCACACACGCCAGCGTACCGGAGGTCAGGATTTACAGCCCCTTTGCCAGCCCTAAGACCGTGAAAGCGGGTGATCCTGTTGAGATTGAACCGGATGGACTCCAAATCCTGATTGAACCGTGAGGACGAAAAAGCAAGACACCGGTATTTATCGCCTCGGGCTATATGAAAAATCGATGCCCAGTGCAATTTCCATCCGGGAAAAACTTAATGCTGCCAGACAGGCCGGCTTCGATTTTATGGAGCTGAGCGTCGATGAAACAGATGAGAAACTGGCAAGGTTGAAATGGAATGAGATGGAGAAACGGGATCTGGTGAAGACAGCCTGGGAAACCGGTACTGAAATTAGAACGATGTGCCTGAGCGGGCATAGAAAATATCCCATTGGAAGTGAAGTCAAAGAGATCAGGGAAAAGGGAATGGAAATCATGTCCGATGCGATCCGGTTTGCATCTGATACAGGTTTGAGAATTATTCAGATCGCCGGTTATGACGAATACTACAGGCCATCCACCGACACAACCAGGGCTTTGTTCCTGGACAATTTATCAATTTGTATACAGCGGGCGGCCATGAAGGGCGTCATTCTTGCTTTTGAAACCATGGAAACTGAGTTCATGGATACGGTTGGGAAGGCCATGGTTTATGTGAATATCATTCATTCCCCATACCTGAAGGTATATCCTGATCTGGGCAACATTACCAATGCTGCAGTTATTTATGGACACAGGGTTTCGGATGATTTGAAATCGGGAAAAGGTCATCTCGTTGCCATGCACCTGAAAGAATCCCTCCCGGGAAAATACCGGGAAGTCCCTTTCGGAAAAGGGCACGTGGATTTCGCGGGTGCCATAAAAACAGCCCTTGACCTGGGTGTGAAAATGTTCGTAGCTGAATTCTGGTACAAGGGAGAAGAGAACTGGCAGCATGAACTTGAATCAGCAAATCGCTTTATCAGATCTCAATTTAATTCATAAACAATCGGAGACAGTATGGCAACTTATTTTATGGGAATTGACAATGGCGGCACTTCGTGTAAGG
>CAZJNQ010000146.1:0-2999 GCA_964547475.1 uncultured Porphyromonadaceae bacterium | reverse complement strand
GTTATCCGGATATCGGCAAGAAAAACCAGGATGCAGGCGGACAGGATCTGGGCAACCAGTTTGTTTTTCCAGGATATTCCGACAACATCATCTTTCTGGCCTACAAAGAAAAGGATAACAACGGCAGCCAGTAAAAAGCGAAACTTCTCAACACTCTCCGCCGGTACGAACAGGGAGGTAGCCATTATGATGCCTGCAAAAATGGCAACACCACCCAGGAGGGGAACGGCCCCGTTGTGGCTTGTACGTTCATTTGGCTTGTCAACCAGCCCCTTAGCTTTGGCAATCCTGACAATTATCGGTGTGAAAATGGTACAAACCAGTGCGGAAACGAACAGAGCAAGAATGCCGGATATAAGGTTCGGGTAAGGTATGTGGTTCCAAAAATCAAGCATGCTGGGACGGGTAATCGAAACAAAAGTAGCAAAATGCATGTCCGATCAAAAAAAACAAACCCGCTGAATGGATTCAACGGGTTTTCATATCTGCAATATCAATATTCCTGATCAATGATGTTGCTTGATTGCAGTCTTGCCCTGCCGGTGATATAAACTATTGGCCAGGTAGCAGGGAATCAGGCTGATGACGAGGGCAGACCCGAAGAGGATGATCGTAGCAAGTGTCGGATCCAGGTCGCGGATAGCGAAAGTCAGAACAGCCAGGCAGATATTGATTCCGATGATGGCCCCTGTAGCTTGGATGTGGCTGAAATTCAAATCAAGGAACACATGATGCAGATGGGTCCGGTCGGCCGCGAAAGGCGATTTACCCCTGATGATCCTCCAAACAAAAACCCGGATGGTATCGAACATGGGGAGGATCATAACACTCATGACTACAGCAGGCATTGCTTTCATATACAATTCGCTATCCGGGCTGATCTCGCAGCAAAGGATCTTGATTGCCAGAACGGAAAACAGGAATCCCAGCATAAGGGATCCTGAATCTCCCATGAAAAGTTTGTTCTTCTTCCCGAAGACATTGAAGAAGAAGAATGGCAGGAGGCTTCCGGCCAGGGCGAAGGAGAGAATGGCAAAATTGCCGAGGCCCAGCCAGTAAAGCCACAACCCGAAAACCACCGAAATGAAAATGGCCATCCCGCTGGCCAGGCCGTCAATGCCATCCAGCAGGTTAAAGCAGTTGATCAGGGCCAGGCAAACGAACATCGAAAAGGCCACGCTCCACCCGTAGGTGAGCGTTTCGATGCCAAACACACCGTGAAAAGTGGTGATCCTGACGTCTGCCGCCACAACGAGAAGAAAAGCAGCCAGGATTTCCGCCGCGATTTTCTTGATCCAACCCAGATTGACCAAGTCGTCCTTTAATCCGACAAAGAAAATGATCGTCAGGCCGGCCAAAATGAAGCGTAACTCCTTAAAATCAGCATTTTGCATCCAAATCAAGCTTCCCAGGATGGCGGCGGCAAATATTGCAATACCTCCTAATGAGGGAATAGCGCCCTTGTGGCTGGTTCTCCCGTTCAGCTCGGTCACCAGTTTCTTTTTTTGGGCTGTCCTGACAATCGGAGGAATGGCAATCCACGATACCAAGATCCCCGTGAGCAAACTCAATGCCAGCCCGTATTCCAAAGAAATTGTGTGCACAAAGTCTAATTTTAGGGGCATTAAAGTTAATAACGTTTGGCTGCAAAAAAAAATATTATTTGCGGGTTGCAAACTTTTCAGGATAACTTGCTTGGGGCATTGAGCAACCTGCTTAAAGCTGTTATGACATTGACCGGGATATCCGGGATCACGGGCATTGAAAAAGATAAGTTCTTACCTTTAACCTGCAGAAAAAGGCAATGTATTAATGAAACGCCAACTATTTCTGGTGGTTCTCCTGTTCATGTTCCTGGCTCTTTCCGGCCAGGAAATGAGGCAATATGAATATTTAATCCCGATAACAGGACAAAGGCAAGATACGCTGAATCATCAGTCGGTCAGAAACTTATATCCGTTTCTCCCATCTGTCCAGTCGCTTAAGTCTTTTCAACCATTTCGGCCTTGTAAACCCGACTCCGCCTGGTACTGCCGCCTGTTTAACAGGCTCTTCAGCCAAAACCTCGTGACCATCCGCCAACCCGGTTACCTGATCCTGGCTGATCCCCTTTTCGACCTGGAACTGGGACGGGAAACGGCAGGAAAGACCAATACCTGGGTGAATACGAGGGGAGTCCAGGTGTACGGAAAGCTGGAACTTGGGAAGGAGGAGGTAAAGGAGGAAGGAGGAAGGAGGAAGGAGAAAGATACTTTGAGCGCCAGTGCCCTTGGGTCCTTGAATCCGTCACTTGAGTTTTACACCAGCTACTTCGAATCCCAGACCCGTTTCCCGTTGTACCTTGATTCGCTGGCGTCCATTTCCGGCGGAGTCCCGGGCCAGGGATTCATCAAAAGGAACGACAATTTCTGGGACAACAGTTACGCCACGGCCTGGGTCCGGTATCATGCACGAAAGTATTTCACCTTTGAGTTGGGAACCGGTAAGAATTTTTTCGGTAATGGTTACCGGTCGTTACTTTTATCAGATAACTCGCGTAATTATCCCTATTTCAGGATTGACACGCGGTTCTGGCGGATCCATTACACCAATCTCTGGGCGGAATTCCAGGATAACCGGTATCATGATGGACCTTTGGGAGCCTATCAGAAAAAATACGGCGTCTTCCACTACTTGTCCTACTCCCTGACCGACCGGCTGGAATTGTCACTCTTTGAGGCAATCATCTGGCAGGGCCGCGACAGTCTTCACAACCGCGGATTCGACATATCCTACCTGAATCCGGTCATTTTCCTTCGCCCGGTTGAATGGACCCTGGGATCTCCCGATAACGCCCTCATGGGGATCAACTTGGATTATAGGCTTTTCGATGACACTTACCTTTACAGCCAAATCCTCTTTGATGAATTCTCAGTGAGGCACATGAAAGCAAGGGACGGATACTGGGGGAACAAGTACGGCGGGCAAATAGGGTTTAAAGCTTGGTTACCATTAGAAAA
>CAZJNQ010000145.1:0-3046 GCA_964547475.1 uncultured Porphyromonadaceae bacterium | reverse complement strand
CGCATATTGGTCAGTTTCTTGGTTTTGCACACGTTGATCACGAGGTCGGCAGGACGGATATGCTCACCGATGACCTGCCCCATGTAAACCGGTTCGCCGGCCGGTACGAAGAAAGTGCCGCGGTCCTGGAGCTTATCAATCGCGTAGGCAATGGCTGTCCCGGCTTCCAGCGCGATGAGCGCGCCGTTGTGTTTGGCCGGGATATCGCCTTTCCAGGGCTGGTACGAATCAAACCGGTGGGCAATGATGGCCTGTCCTTCGGTCAGGGTCAGAACCTGGTTTGAAAGGCCCATCAATCCGCGCGACGGGATCCGGAAGGTCAGGCTGTTCTGATCTCCCTTGCACTCAATGCTGATCAGTTCGCCCCTTCGGGCCGAAACGGCTTCTATGACTTTTCCCTGAAACTGCTCGGGTACGTTAACGACAAGATTCTCAACCGGTTCATTAACCCCACCGTTGATCTCTTTCAGCAGCACTTTGGGTTGTCCCATTTGAAATTCGTACCCTTCGCGGCGCATAGTCTCGACGAGGATCGAAAGATGAAGGATTCCCCTGCCGAATACGTTGAGCATCTCGGGAGAGTCGGTCTCTTCAACCCGCAGGGCGAGGTTCTTTTCGGTTTCACGGAACAGCCGTTCACGCAGGTGGCGGGAGGTGACAAACTTGCCATCCTGGCCGAAAAACGGGGAATTGTTGATGGTGAACAGCATGCTCATGGTCGGTTCATCCACCTTGATCGGGACCAGCGCCTCCGGATTCTCCGCATCGGCAACCGTATCGCCGATCTCGAAACCCTCGAGGCCCATGATGGCTATGATCTCTCCCGACTGAATCGGCGTCTTGATCTTTTCCTTGCCGAGTCCTTCAAAAAGATATAACTCCTTGATCTGTTCCTTCTGGACCAGCCCGTTCTGCTTGACCAGCGAGACAAACATCCCGGCCTGCAGTGTGCCCCTCAGCAAACGGCCTACTGCTATGCGACCAACATAGGAGGAGTAATCCAACGAAGTGATCATCATCTGGGGAGTCCCTTCCCGGTATGGAGCTGCCGGAATATAATCCAGGATCGTATCCAGCAGGTAGGTAACGTCATCGGTGGGCGTTCTCCAGTCGGGCCCCATCCAGCCCTGTTTCGATGAGCCGTATATCACCGGAAAATCGAGTTGCTCGTCGTTGGCATCAAGGTGCATCATCAGCTCGAATACTTGTTCATGCACTTCATCGGGCTTGCAGTTGGGCTTATCCACCTTATTGATCACCACGATCGGTTTCAGGTTCAGTTGCAAAGCCTTTTGCAGGACAAACCGGGTTTGTGGCATCGGACCTTCGAAAGCGTCTACCAGGAGCAGAACCCCGTCGGCCATGTTCAGTACCCGTTCCACCTCACCGCCGAAATCAGCGTGGCCGGGCGTATCTATTATATTGATTTTGACCCCTTTATAACGGACCGATACGTTTTTTGCCAGGATGGTGATCCCTCTCTCCCTCTCCAGGTCATTGCTGTCGAGGATCAGTTCCCCCATCTCCTGGTTATCCCTGAACAGTTTGACCTGATACAGGATGCGATCCACCAGGGTGGTCTTGCCATGATCAACGTGGGCAATGATCGCTATGTTTCTGATTTCGTAAGTATTCAATTCCGTGAAATGAGCGCGCAAAGGTACACAAAAGATGTCGGATTTTGGATTTCAGATATTGGATATTGGATTGAACTTCTCTAAAATCCCGAATCCAGAATCCCGAATCCGAATTCCCCCATCCAAAAAATTTATTTATTCATTCCCGTAAAGTGTAAATTGTTTTATTTTTGCAGCGCATTAAAACTGCATATGGACGACAGTCACGCGGAGAGTTTCAGGTGTAATTAGTCCTCCGGAGGCCAGGTGAGCTGCCTCTTGCGGACGTAAAATCGGAGGTTGCTTATGATTACATACTGGCAAATCGTTAAGAACGGCCTGCTTCCCTTACAGACGTACATCAAAGGCGCTGTCATCAATGCGGTCTCCCCTTCCACGGAAGAGCTGAATATCCTGAAGAACACCTTTAAGATCGATGAGGATTTCCTGAATGACATCATGGACGTGGACGAACGTTCGCGCATGGAGGTGGATAACGGTAACCTGTACCTGATCTACAGGATCCCGGTTTACAGTGCGACCAGCAGCCTGCCCTTTTCAACCATGCCCCTGGGAGTCATGCTTTCCGATGAGGCCCTGATCGTTATCGGTTATCAGCACAACGATGTACTGGCCGAAGTATTCGCAAAAAACATCAAGAAACAGGTGGATTACGAGAACAAGATCGAATTCCTGTTTCATATCATCGATTATTCAACCATATCCTACCTGAAATTCCTGAAGCAGATCAACTCCGAGACCAACAAGATTGAACAGGCCCTCGAGAAATCCACCAAGAACGAGGAACTCCATAAGCTTCTGTTGATGGAGAAATGCCTGGTCTACTTCAACACCTCCCTCCGTTCCAACGAGATCCTTCTTTCCAAGCTGCGCAATTCCCGGTACTTTAAAAAGAATGAGGTCGATGAGGAACTGGTGGAGGATGTCATCATCGAGATCAAGCAGGCCATTGAGATGACCCGTGTTTACAGCGACATTAACTCCGGGATGATGGACGCCTTTGCTTCGGTCATCTCCAACAACCTGAACATGGTTTTAAAGCAGTTGACCATTGTGACCATCATCCTGATGATCCCGACCCTGGTGGCCAGCTTCTTCGGAATGAACGTCAAGCTTCCGTTCGGGACCGGACAAAATACCCCGGTAGCCTTTATCGGTGTGTTGATCATATCAATCATTCTGTCGATAGCCGGGGTGATGCTCCTCCGCAGGAGGAAGTGGCTATAACACAATAATCCTCGCCAAGACTCGGATAATTGGGCTCACTGCGTTCGCCTAATTGGTTCGCTTCGCTTACTAATTGGCTCGGCTAAAGCCTCGCTAATTAATAATTAGCGCGAAGCGCCTATTAGCGAACGTATTCTAAGATAAAAACAAATTTTTTCGAAGTTATTTTACGAAGCATATTT
>CAZJNQ010000144.1:0-3286 GCA_964547475.1 uncultured Porphyromonadaceae bacterium | reverse complement strand
AAATTACTACTTTTTTGTAGCTTAACTTACCCTCCAGGTTTTTGTAGCATATCCATAATTGTGACTGCCGGCTCCTGATCATTTTAGGTAAAATACAATGCGATATTTGACCTCACAGCAATTCATTACCAATAATAGTTAAAAGGCCCCCCACCCAACCGGGCAAGGAGCCTTCAAGCAATGAAAGAGAACTACCAAATCACCAGATTTCCATTAGGTTGCCTTTCGGGGAGAAGCTTTATTTCCAGGTCCTTTGACCGGCTTCTCCTCAGGTGGCCGCAATTCGCCCTCCGGGGCGAGCTCCAGGTATGGCAGCCCTGATTCATAGAGTGTCTTCACCATCCCGACCGGCAGGTCAGGGTCGGCAAAATCAACCACACCGAACCGGGAAGTCTTGACTCTCCCTGGTTCGATGCCGATCAGCCGGTATTGATCCTGCCAGCCCATTACGGGGTAACTGCTGCGGTTAACGGTATGCTGCCCGTATATTCATAGAGACTGTGAGTCCTGTAGGCAAATGACATGCCCAAGCCCCGGCGGCCATCTGTGGTGGATCCTGTTCCGGATCCTTCGCCGGCTGAAAACTTGGCCGAACGCAGCTCGCAACCCAGGAGGTACTTCTGGTTCTGATTGTCCTCGGCGATGAAGATCAGGTCTTCATTCTTGGTGGCATTCATAAAGCCCAGCAGCTTCTTGTTCAGTCCCGGGGCAAACACTTTCAGCGTAAGCTCATACCCTTTTCCACCCTCTTCGCCGATGGGGTTGATATCCAGCCTTGCCGAATCCTCGGTGGTATAGAGTTCATACATGCGCTTTCCGGGTTTCATCGTGATGTCCCCGGTAAGTGCACCGGCAACATCCAGTGAGAGCGGGGAATCCGGTTCCGTCGGCCAGGTGGCCACATCGTTCCAGAGGCCGAAGTAGATCTTCTGCCCCAGTCCGCCCAGGTTCCTGCCGTCACTCAACAGTTTTCCTATATCTGCAAAATCCATGTTACTGCCTTTTAAGGGTTAGAAAATCAGTTTATCCGCCAGGGGTCACCGTGGGCTGCAGGTTGGTCCAGACCGCGGCATTCATCCCGAATCCGATCCCTTCCCACCAGTCGCACAGGAACGACACCTCGCGCTTGCTCTCCTCGATGGAGAACTTGGTTTTATTCCCGCTCTTCTTGGTAATGTGCAGGAGGTTGTCCTTCGGAGTGGCGAAGATCACGTCCGTTCCGTTCAGGCAAGGCAGTTCCACCACCCGCTGGTTGGTGAAATCGATGGATTCATCGACATCCTTGTCAGAGGTACGGAAATAGTGCCCGCTGTCACGTTTGTCCCTGAGGTAATGCTTGCGCCAGGTCTGTGACATAAAAACGGACATCGGGATTCCCTGGTAGATCTGGTCGATGCCATCGACAAAGGCTTCCACCTGGTCGTAAATGGAATCTTTATCCAGCGCCCCGATGTTGACCGGGTTCACTGTATCGTTGTCAACTCCGCGTTGCAACTGGATGCAGAGTCCGTCCATCCCGCTGCCGGTCACCCCAGAGGTTCCGGGAGTCGGTTCAACATGAACGCCCTTGCCATATTCAAAGAGTTCCATATCCTGGTTGATCTGCGGGATGTATCCCTTTTCGATCAGGAATTTGGCCAGCGGCCAGTCCTTCCGGGCTACGCTCTCTGCCGCCAGGAATCCCAGCCAAGTGGCTTCCACATCGTCCGGGGTAATATCTTCATCCACCTTGAAATGAAACAGGCGGATCTCGTTCGGGGTGATGGCGGATGCATTCCTCGGGGTCCAGCCCTTCTGGAACGGCTGCACGATCCGTTGCAGGGAGAGTTTCGCCAGCTTGAACACGGTATCGTCCGTCTTGATCGGCATGCAGACGCCCGGGGTAACAAGGCCCTGGGTCAGCATGGTTTTCACGCGGGCCTGGTTCTGGCCCGAGTTCTCGTAATAGGCGCCAAAGGCGCTGATGATTTCCTGAATATCCATGGGTAATCGGTTATGGGGTTAGCGGATTAATAGCGGTCTTCCTGCATGTGCGGCAGGGAGTTCAGAAGTTCCCAGTCCACGCCGTCCGGAGACGGGGTTTTGTCACTGGCGGTTTTGACTCCGGAAGGGGCGACGGCCGGTTTGGCGGCAAGCAGGGTCCGGATAGCCTCGATTTTGGTTTCGATGGACGGGGCCGAAGCAACAATCGGGTCCATGGCGTCCAGGGCCGAGAGTACGGTGGTCCGCTCGCGGATGGCATCCTCCCTCTCGGTGACGATCTGCTGGTTAGCCTCCAGGTGCTCGTTCAGGGTGGAAAGCTGCTCTTGGTTCAGGTAGGTCCCTTCGCCGGAGGATTCCAGGGAGGGAACGCCCAGAACGCTGTTGAGTGCGGTTAAGTTTTTCATAGAAAGTATTTGGTTAACTGTATTGCGGATGAGAGGATAAACATCGGTCAGCACGGTATGCTTTGAAGGCTCCGGGGTTATAATCCCCTGGCCAGTAATGGGCGGAACGGCCCTTGGGGGTACCGGCAGATTGGCACAATTAAGCATTGTGACCAGCTTCTGGTTCGTGAGGGGACTCTCCGAGGATTGCGGATCGATGATCTCGTCAATGAATCCCCACGAGAGGGCTTCCTCGGCCGTGAGCCAGGTTTCCTGCTTCATCAAATCCAGTATCTCTGTCGTCGGTTTGCCGGTCCTGCGGGCATACATTTTGGCCAGTACGAGGGTGATCTTCTGGAGTTCGTTCTTCTCCTTCTCCAGCGAGAGGATGAGGGCATCCAGGTCATCCTCATTCATGTTGCCCCAATTGTCCACCCACTGAAGGGCTTTGTGAATGAGGTAAAAGGAATTTGAGTGCATCTGGATCCGCCGTGCTCCCAGGGTGATCAGCGTAGCCGAGCTGGCATTGAATGCCGTCAGGATGACGGTAACATCCCCGTGCTCGACAAACTGGTTGTGGATTGCAATGGCGTGGTCCACATCCCCGCCCAGGGAGGAGACCCGGATCGTAACTGGGTTTTTACCCGCGGCCTGCAGGAAATTCTTGATGAAGGATTTGGAGTACCCCCACCCTCCTATAAAACCATCAATATCGAGTATGTGCTTTTCCATGTTGTCCTCTCAGACTACGTTCCACGCTTTAAGCCACCAAATTACGTGTCGCTTGTAGCGCCTGAAAGGACAAAATGCCCTAAAACACTGGGCTTTCCGGGACTAACGGAAGGGATTCAGGATAAAAACCGAAGGGTATGGCGAGGTGCCCGAGAATTCCACCCTCACATGGTTCAGGTCTGAAATTT
>CAZJNQ010000143.1:0-3325 GCA_964547475.1 uncultured Porphyromonadaceae bacterium | reverse complement strand
TTTGGCCGGTTCGATGCGCGAACTCGAACTCCATCAAACCGACAATGGCAAAAACAGAACAGGTTCCCCGGCCTCCCTGCTCGCGTATGCTCATGCCATATTTTTCGAACAGTGGCCGGAGATCGTATTCCTGGGCAGTTGATCTTGCCGGTACTGAAAGGTGAAGGATAATCAGAATGCTGATCAGGAACTTACCTGAATCCATGAGTTTCTTTTTCATCGGATTTAAGGCTGGATTGAACGATTATGAGCCTCTAAAGTAAATAAGAACCAGGCTTATCGGTTCTTACGTTCCAGGAAAATATAGTCCAGTCCGAACAGGTTGCCTGGTTTCGCCTGGGGGTTGGGCTCCAGCAGCAAGACCTCCAGGATATTGTCCCCCCTGTTCAAGTCAAACACTCCAAGAACCGGTCTCGCCCAGAACAGGCTGGCCGACCAGGCGTCAATCACCTGGTCACATCCCCTTTCGTTGACCCGGAACCGGTATTTACCGTAATCAGGCGACAAGCAGAGGTTCAACATCATTTTATATTGCCCGGCTTCGGGAACCTGGAACCGGATACGCAGGCTATCCCCGGGCACTCCGTTTTGCCAGACCAGGTGCCTGGCTTCTGAGCAGTTTGCCAGCCGCTGGCTTGAGGCGCCGCCGCCGGATGCCTCAAATGGCAGTTTTTCGCCCTCGAGCAGTTCCAGCATGTTTTCCCGCCTTCCCAGGTCCATAGGCATCAGGGCACGTGTGTTGATCGCCCTTGGGCCGGTACCGCCGGGTCTGGCGTACCAGTATATGACATGGGACCAGTACCCTGTGCAAGGCATCCAATGCCACACTTCCTGGTCAAATCGTACGGAAGTGCGATAGGGCAGGGCATCCAGCACATACCACCGGTTTAGACTGATATGGCCCCCGCTCGCCGGACCGTCGACCCGGGTCTGCGCGTGGTATGGCCTGGCGAATGGTCCGTTAAAGCCGTATGCAAAACCATAATCGTCCTCTGTCCCGGTTCCGAAACTGCTCGGGAACGATTCACCGTCAATGAATATTTTTTGATCCCCTTCGCCCCACCAGATATAGGAGGGATTAGTCACCTGGTAAACCGTTCCGATCACTTTGCCTTCACCCCTGGCATCCAGAAAATTGATGTCAAAGGGAGGCCAGCTTTCCCGGATCAATGATCCCCATTGGGCGCATAAATGGTAGCTGTTCTCATTGAAATCGTAAGGGCACGTCCCGATGATCATTTCCACGGTATAAGGCTTGCTGCCGGCATTAAAGAGGCTGACCTGCATGGACTGCTCAAAGGGCATGACCAGCCGGCTGGTCATCCAGCCATCCTGGCTGACCGAAAACAGGAGATTCTCATAGGGATTGATTCCCGGTCCTGAACCAAAAAAGTCCCCCAAGGGCGTGTAAATGCAATCTTCACCGTCAAAGTTCACCGTCAGGAGCAAGTTTCGGAGAGCGGCATGAACCCTTCCGGGTGCATCCCAGCCATCGGATTCCTCGGTTTGCTCAACGCGTACCGAAAAGCTGAAAACCGCTTTCTCGCCTGAAATGGCCGGCAAGCCGTAAGTCCCTCCATCCGGAACCGTCAGTCGGTGGACCATCCATTTGGCATCTGGTCCCGGATTGATCTTTTGAGGGTGTGACAGGGCCAGGCCGGTCACTATGCGGGCCGGTTGCCAGGCAACGGACTGCCTGGGATCAAGGGTTTCAACCCGGGTGCCCTGCTCATAGGACCGGTACCCGATCTCGTAATACAGGCGAAGCGAACCTTTGCTGTCTTCAATGGTGATCTTTAATGAATTCCGGTAGGGCAGGGGGAAATAAAGATTACCTCCGGTACCACTGATATAGGAAAATTCCGGCCCGAAAAGGGGATGTTTCCCTGTAAAGAGCTCATTCAGGGGAACCACCAGCCGGGCATCCTTCTCATGGTCAAAATAGAAGTGAACGTTGTTAGCCAGGTCTGGATTGGCCGACCAGAACCTGCTGACGGAACCGGGACCTGCAAGATCAGCCAGGACATGTTCGGTCCGGCCGTCATTTGATTCCGTCCGGACATATTGCCCCACATCATAGTTGGCGTACCAATATTCACCCCCTTCATGGCTTTTGCGGTCATAACTGCTGGCCTGGCCCTGCTTGAACCAGGGATCAGGGCGCGAAGCCAGAGCCCTGAGATCAGTCATTTCATAAAGAAGTGAAGATACAGTGACCGGTTGCGTCATAGCCTGTATTGACACCATGCAGAATATCAGCAGGACAAGCCTGAAAGTCTTCAGTTTCATAGCGGAATGGATTGGTCAGTCAAGTTTAGATAATATCCAGGTAATATCCTGAAATAACCTTTCTAAATGATTTAACAGTGCATTAACCATAAAGTGCCTGTTGTTCACATAGTTTAACACATCCCGACGTAACAGAATCCGGATTCCTCCGTCTTATAATTAGAAAATAACCGAAGAAACCAAGGAGGAAAAAATGAAACTCAATTCAATTATCAAAGTGCTGGTCATGGTCCTCATAACTGTTGGATTGACCTTGCCGGCAAATGCCGATGACCTGAAAGATAACCGGACAGCTAAAAAATCCGTGACTTTAACTATAGACAAGCCCATCATAGATTTTTTGGCCAAGATCTATGGCAGCGAGATGCAGCTTGATGATGTCTTTCGCGTTCAGAGGTTCCTGAGCGAGATCGACCATATAACCATCACGTTCAAAGATGAGGATGATATGGATTACATCCTGATATTCAAAGAACTGAATGATCTTCAGTTGGAGGAGTGGATGTTTGATGAGGGGTATCTGAACGAGGAACCGCAATCAGCCCAGCTCGAAGCCTGGATGATGGATCCCGGCTATCTCATGTAGCTTCTACCCCAAAATAAAATAGCTTCCCGGCAACGTCCGGCACGGCACTTCAGGACCGGTCTCTTTTGACCGGTCTTTTTTTTGTTAATTTAGCCTGATTCTGGATCTTATCATGAACCGAAGAAAGTTCCTGAAGGACGGCAGCCTGGGCCTGGCCGGCGCAATGCTGGCCGGTATCCACCCTGCCTGGAGCCTGGTCAGGACACCGGGAGAAACTTTGAACCTCTGGATCGGAACCTATGCAGACCGGCCTGCTGGCGCCGACCGGTTATTCCGTTCGGGTGCCCAAGCCGGTTTGCATACTGATCGTCGAAGACTAGTTCATGTTGTATTGCCGGATCAGCTTACGCGACAGGATGCCCGATTCCTTGAGTTCCGATTCGGGCCAGGTGCCGCGGGTACCGGCTGTCGATTGAAGAACCGAACAGGACTCATCCTTGTCGGAAACAG
>CAZJNQ010000142.1:0-3392 GCA_964547475.1 uncultured Porphyromonadaceae bacterium | reverse complement strand
AGATGATGGCATTGGCCATGGGTCCCCAGAAGATGACGTTATCGCCCCCGAAATAGATATTGGGCTTAAGCTCGGAAAACAATCCGACCAGGTCGATGTTCAAACCAATGGCTAGCGGAAGCATTCCGAGAATGGTTGTCAATGCCGTAAGCAGGACGGGCCGCAAACGGGTTTTCCCGCCTTCAATGATGCATTCCCGTGCGATCTCCTTTGGCACGACGGCACCTTCGGGCAAACCGAGCTCAACCCGCTTGCGGGCCTTCAGAAGGGTGATGTAATCGATCAGCACAATGCCGTTCTTCACCACGATACCGGCCAGTGAAATGATCCCGATACCGGTCATGATGATGACAAAATCGAGCTTGAGGATCGACAATCCCAGGAACACCCCGATAACACTGAACACAATGGTTGTCAGGATGATCAGCGTCTTGCCGAAGGAGTTGAACTGGGTCACGAGGATGACGAATACCAGTGCGATGACCAGCAGCATGGCCTGCAGCATGAAAGCGGCGCTGCTTTCGGTCTGTTCCTGCTCACCGGTAAAAGTGATCGCATAGCCTTCCGGAAGGGGCGTGTCCTTCAACAGAGCCATCAATTGCCGGTTGATGGCGGTGGAGTTGTAGCCCGGGATCACACCGGAATAGAGCGTAACCACGCGCTCGACGTTTTTCCGGTTGACCGATCCGAAAGTGGTGCTGTAGGTGAAATCCGCGACGGCGGAGATCGGCACCTGGATCATCTGGCCGGTTGCCATGTTCATGGAGGTGATCTTCTGGTTGATCAGGCTGCTGAGATCGTAGCGGTAAGGTTCGGCCAGGCGGATCTGGATTGGATATTCTTCTTCCCCCACTTTGAAATCAGAGATCTCCTTGCCGAACAGGGCTGTACGGATGGTGGAGGCGATCACCATCGTCGAAAGGCCGTAACGCTGGGCCTTGTCGCGGTTGATCCTGACCTGGAGTTCAGGCTTGCCGAGCTCAATATCGGGTTTCAGTCCTTCAATGCCTTGGATCCCGGAAGCTTCGATCTTTTGAATGACGGTATCAGCGTATGCCAGCAATTCCTCGAAATCTTTTCCTGCTATTTCGATATTGATCGGGTTACCGGTCGGGGGCCCCATCCGGTTCATTTCCACGTAAAAATTCACACCCGGATATTGGTTGACGAATGCATTGCTGATCCGGCGCTGGATGTCTGAAGTCTTGACTCCCCCGCGCTTGTCAAAATCCACAAAGTTGACTTGAACCATGGCCCGGTGAGGGGTTTCCCCAGTGGCAAATTCATTGTCACGGCGAACCCCGGTGCCAACCTGGGTAAGCATCGACTTCACCAGGTTCATGTCAGTTCCGATAGCCGTTGTCACGCCTGCCTCCATCACGCGGGCGACCGAATCGGTCACGTCCACGTCGGTACCCAGCGGAAGCTCGGCAAAAAGGTTGATCTGCGAAGGTTCGTTTATGGGGAACAAGATAGTTTCACCGTGGCGGACGCTGAACAATCCCAGGCTGAAAACCAACATCAGGACGATAATGGCCAGGATCCATGCGGGACGCTTTTTCTGCAGTGCGAACCTCATGAAACGGTCGTAGAAATTCTCAAGCCAGGTCAGGAGTACTTCGCTGAACCAGTAAGCCAGCCTCTTCATGAAAAGCTGGTGAAGGACCAACAGGATGGCTAACAGCATCAGGATATTAGCGATCCACATAATCCCGCCGACATAAAAAATCACGGCTACGGCAGTCAGGATGGCAGCTGAGATATAAACCCGTTTTTGAGCGTGCGGACGCTCATGAGTATGCTCCCGCTTGTCGATGCTGTTGATGAGGACGGGTGAGATGAAGAGTGCCACAAACAGCGAAGAAAGCAGTACGATGATCAGGGTGATCGGCATGTATTTCATGAATTCGCCCATCATCCCGCCCCAGAACATCAGGGGCAGGAAGGCAACGATTGTGGTCAGGGTCGAGGTGATCACCGGCCAGGCGATCTCCCCGACGGCCAGTTTCGCAGCCTCAAAGGGCTTATGCCCGTTCTCACGGAACCGCGCGATCACTTCCACTACCACGATGGCATCATCCACCAGCATGCCGAGCGCCAGGATCAGGGAAAAGAGAACGATCATGTTTATCTGGGCACCCTGCAGGCCCAGCACCACGAAAGTGATCAGGAGTGACATCGGAATGGCCAGACCGACAATGATGGCGCTACGGAGCCCGAGGAAGAGGAACAGCACGGTAATCACGAGGATCATTCCCATCAGGATGCTGTTTTCCAGCTCGCTAAGCTGCATTTTAATGCTTTCCGACTGATCCCAGGTATAATCCACCCGGAGATCGGCAGGCAGGGAGCCGTCGAGCCTGGCCTTATCGATCAGGGCAAAGGTCTGTTCCGTGGCGGATATCAGGTTTTCGCCTGATTTTTTCACCACGTTGAGCGTAACCACCGGGTTTCCGTTCAGGCGGGCATAAGAATTCCGGTCAGCAAAACCATCCGTAACAGAAGCTATGTCCCTAAGGTATACCGTGTTCGTTGGATCCTGCTTGATCACTATGTTCCGGATATCGTCGATCGATTCAAACTCGCCGGTGGTCCTGACCGTACGGCGTGTATTTCCGATTTTTATCTCGCCAACCCCCATGGACAGGTTCTCCATTCTCATGACGGATTCGATGGTGCTGAACGAGATGCCGAGAGCTTCCATCCGGGTCAGGTCAACCTCAACCAGTATCTGACGATCCTCCACGCCCGTTATGTCAACCTTTGAGACTTCATTGATTCGCTCCAGTTCATCTTTCAGGTAATCGGCATATTTTTTCAGCTCGATGGTCGAGTACTCGCCGGACAGGTTTATATTGATGATCGGGAATGAATTGAAGTCGAAATCCTGCGCAACCGGATCCGTGATCATGTCATTCGGCAGTTCCGATCTGGCCTTGTCCAGGGCATCCTTGACATCCACGAGGGCCTCCTTGATGTCGACGTTCGTCTGGAATTCGATAAATATGATGGAAAAATCCTGCAAAGAATTGGAAGTCAGGTTTTTGATCCCATTAATACCCTGGAGTTCGTTTTCCAGCGGCCGGGTGATCAGGTTTTCAATGTCTTCCGGGGAGTTTCCCGGGTAAGGGGTCTGGACAAATACGGTCGGATAGTTGATCTCGGGGAACAGCTCCTTCGGCATATTCAGGTAGGAGATCAGCCCGAAAACAATGAGTACGGCCACGATCAGGTAGATCGTATTCTTATTCTTCAGCGCAAGGGTGGAAAGCTTAAACTCCCTCGCGGTCGGATTCTTTTGTTCTTCCATGTTGTTGGAATTCGTTGTTATCGTTATTACCAGGTAATGGATGATCCGTCCTTGATCTGGTTGAATCCCCGGGTGATGATGC
>CAZJNQ010000141.1:0-3446 GCA_964547475.1 uncultured Porphyromonadaceae bacterium | reverse complement strand
TAATATGCCCCCCCGCCTCTCAACCCTCAAAGAAAAGAAATTAGTCGGCAAACGATTGAACATGAGCCTGGCAGATAACAAGACAGGCGTATTATGGAGAAGCTTTATGCCCAGGTGGAAAGAGATCACCAATAACCGGACAACCGATCTTATTTCCATGGCGGTGTATCAGCCGGGATATTTTGCCGACTTTAATCCCACCCGTGAATTTGAAAAGTGGGCGGCGGTGGAAGTCGCGGATTTCGACAGCGTGCCGTACTCTATGTTGACCCGGAATCGGAAGAAGAGATATGGATTCCGGTGCGAAAGAAAAATCCTTAATGGGAAAACAGCATGATGCATTAGACCTCGTAGGATACATGGGAACTTACGCGCACATCAGACGTTGGTACTCAGGCTAAAAAAGAAAGAGCCATTGGAATCTGCCTGGATTCTTCTTACCTTTGGAACATGATGACTGCTATTGACATAGAGAATAAGTTAAAAGAATTAAAGCCCGTATTGTTTCAAAAATACAGTGTGGATAAGATCGGATATTTTGGCTCTTTTTCACGAAATGAACAGACAACTGAATCCGATATTGACATTTTGGTTTCATTTAAAAAACCAATCGGGTGGAGCTTCTTCGACCTTCAGGAATTGCTGGAACATGAGTTACAGTTGAAGGTTGACTTGCTATCAGAAAAAGCTATCAAGGAACAGTTAAGACAGATCATTTTAAACAGTGTCAGATACGTATGAATCGAGTTAAGCGGGAATTCTTTTGAACCCCGTCCTCACCTCCCTATTGACACATTCAATCATTCAAATCCGCGCACAGGATATAACCCACTCCGTTCTGGCTCATTCCAATAAAAGATCCAGCTCAAATTTTGAAAGAATTGAGCTTAAAAAAGGATCGCTGTGAGCTAGAATATCCCCTTCGCCTGTTTCTCCACTTCTTTCTTGACGTCTTTCTCGATGTTCTTCACGGTTTTTCCGTGATTGAAGCGGTAGGTGACGTTTATGAGCACGATGTTCTTCAGGAGGCTGATATCGTACATGCCGGTTGATTGATAGGTGCCGGTATCGGTATAATTCCCCTGGTTATAGCTGGCTCCGAAATCCATCGGGAGGATATAGGCCAGCATGACAGTCAGGTTTCTCTTGAAGAGCGGCTGCTGGACCAGCAGCATCCAGAAATCGTTATTGTAATAATCATATCCCTGGGCGTTGATATTCTTGAATAATCCCTTCTGATAGTTCAACCCCGCGACAGTGTTGTATTTCTTGTCAATGTACAGCAACTGCGTGGTCATGGTCCAGTCGCTGACCGTGTTCTTCCGTTCGTTGTACGTGATGCTCTTGGAGAACACATCGAAATTCGTTTTAAGGATCAGGCTTTGCTTGAAAAAAGGAAGGGTTATGTCGCCCTTGATCCCCATGCCGTTATAATGCCCGACATTCTCATAACTGTACTGGAAGATGTTGCCGTCGAGCGGAGTGGCCACCCGGTTGATCTGGTTGTTGGAGAAGCCGTAATAGGGCTCCACCGAAACCAGGCCCTGCAGGAAACGGAATCTCACCGACAGGTCATGGATGAGTGAGGGCTGCAGTTCGGGATTGCCGATTTCGATGGTATAGGGATCGAGCACCTGGGTAAAGGGCGTGATCTGCCTGATGGACGGATACTCGCTTTCAGCCCGGTATTTCAGCTTGATATCCACCATCTGGTGAGCCGCGTAATTTAAATCGAGATAAGGCTGATAGATCATGAAGGTATTATCGGTCTCCTCCGTGCGCGGACGGCTGTATTCGGCAGCGACACCGGCCTTGAAACTCAGCTTGGGCGTAATGGCCAGGGAATAGTAGGCGTAAAGCTTATGCCGGATTTCGTTCATCCGGAAATCGGCGGTATCGTTCGTGAAACCGTCCAGAGGCTGTAGTTGCGTTTCGGTTATATAATCGTTTTGCATGTTCCTCCAGGTATTCCCATAGCCAGCCATGATCGAGGATCTGGCATTGAGGGTGTGGCTCAGCTCAACGTAGAACTTGGTGTAATCCTTCTTGTTGTTGCCCGTTTCATAGCGTTCGAAACCATTGCTTTGCACCAGGCTGTTGGTGTAAACATCGGTATACCGGTCGTAGGTGAATTCAGCATTCAGCCGGGTGCCTTCATTGATATTGTAGATGTAGAACAGGGTACCGGAATAATCCTGGTTCTTATACTCGTTCACGGTCCGCGAGGTGTACCTGTCGATCAGGCTGTCATTCAGGTATTGCGACACATCAAAAGACTGATCGGCAAACTGACTCGAAGCAGGGAAAGCCGTTATATTGGTTTCAAAGCTCAGGGTGTGTTTGGGATTGATGTAATAATCGATCCCGCCCGTATAGCCGTTGGTGATGTTCCGGATATCCATGTTTCCCAGGCTGTCCGGTGCAGTGTAGTCGAGGCGGTACCCATTCGAGTAGGCCTGGCTGATCCTTCCCGGAATGACGAATGTGTTGAGATTGCTGTTGCCCTTGAGGTACAGGTTGACCTTGTCATAGGTATAATTGTAAGTCAGCCCTCCGTAATTGATCGGCAGATACCGGGAGGATTTGGTGTCGGGATCGAAAATCGCATTTTCGATGAACTGTATCTCGGTTCCCCTGTAATCGCTTTTCAGGATGACATTGATCACGGCGGTATAGCCTTCCAGCGCATAGCGGCCACTGGGGTTACGGATGATCTCCACTTCCTTCAGCCGTTCGGGCGATAGGTTTTTGATGTATTCCTGATCTTTTTCGAGGCCGTTAACCAGCAGGATCACCCGGCTGTCGCCGTCGACCTTGATCGAGCGGTTATACCGGTCGTAGGAAACTCCGTTCATCCGTTCCAGCACTTCCGATGTATTGGACGATCCCGTACGCATTTTGGCGGTGACCGTCTGAACATCCTTGTCGATGGTATAGTTCCGGGTGGAACCTGTAACCAGCACCTCGCCCAGTTCAGCTTCTGCGGGTTTCATCTTAATGATCCCCAGGAACCGGGCCTCCGCTCCCACGTCAACACGCAGGGTATCCGAAGCATAGCCTACATAACTGAACACCAGGTTATAGGGTCCCGGATTCAGGGGAACCTGGAAAAACCCGTTGTCGTTGGATATCCCCCCGGTGATCAGGCTGTCCTGCTGATTATAAACACTAATGTTACAAAACGAAATGGATTCCCTGGTATCGTTATCCTTTATCTGTCCCGATATTTCGACCTGGGCCTGTGCCTGGAAAATAACGCCACTTAAAACAAGTAAGAAGGTGAGAAGGGTAAAACTCTTTTTCATATTTGCCTGGTTGAGTAAAATCAATTTCAGATTAGACGTTCTTCGGTTCCAATCGTTACAGATCGTGACGCGTGACGCGTGATGCGTTTAGTTTTACCCTGAACCAATCTTAATTCTTTGGCTATGACATCCATCCGTTGG
>CAZJNQ010000140.1:0-3574 GCA_964547475.1 uncultured Porphyromonadaceae bacterium | reverse complement strand
AGACATCCCAGGATCCTTTCTGTCGCTGCAGTTTTCCTGCCGGATTCCTCCTACCGCCTGCAACTGTTGCCCGGGGCCTTTACCAGCCTTTCAGGATTGACAACAGACTCACTGGATATCCGGTTCAGGATCAAGAAACCCGAAGATTTCGGATCGGTCAGGATCAGTATCCCCGTACTTGACCAGCCGGCCTTTGTTGAATTTTTTGGTGCCCAAAATAAACTCCTTGAAACCAGACGGTTATCCGGTCCGGAAACCATGATGTTCTCAATGCTGGCTCCCGGGAAATACACCGCCCGCCTGATCCTTGACACCAATGGGAACGGGAAATGGGATACCGGCCGATACCTGAAGCATATCCAGCCGGAACGGGTGATTCCCTTCACGAAAGAGCTGAACGTCAAAGCCAATTGGGAAGTAAGTGAAACCTGGGAATGGAAAGATCCGCAAAAATAGCATACCTTTATCGTCCCAACAATAATTATTAACCATGAAAAAACAGCTTTTTACATTGATTATCAGTGTATTTCTATTAGCCGGATATACGGTTGCCCAGACCTTCACCATCAGCGGGAAGATCGACGGAGTTAAAACGGGTAAAGTCGAGTTGCAAGCCCGTGAAGCAGGCAAGTATGTAACCAAGTATTCCACCGGGATCGGAGAGGACGGCACCTTTATTCTTAAAGGCAAAGTGGCTGAACCTGACCTGCACATCCTGAGGATCGGCGACCTGAAGGGTGCCATCTCAATTTTTCTCGACAATTCCGATATTTCAATCACGGGTAAATCGGACAACCTGATGGGCTGTGTCATTACCGGATCGCCTTCGCAGGACGCCTATGCAAAGTACAACCTGCTGGCCAGGGCGCAAATGGATCTTCTCCGGCCGCTCTATGCCTCCTCCACCGAAGCGGAAAAGGCCGGCAATAAGGCTGAAGTGAAAAAACTGGAAATCCAGATCGAAGAACTGGCGAAGAAACAGACTGCCGAGAAGTTTGCTTTCGCCAGGGAACTGGGAGCCTCTCCGGTTGCAGCCTTTATAGGATCGATGAACGCATACGATTATGAAAACCAGGCCGCGCTGGAAGCCCTGGTCCAGGGCCTTGGTCCCGGTTTTGCAGAAAACAAGTACGTGAAGTCCATCAACGAAAGGGTTGCCGGCATGAAACTGACGGCTATCGGCCAGATGGCACCCGAATTTACCCAGAATGATCCGGATGGAAAACCGGTCAATCTGTCGGATTTTAAAGGCAAGTATGTTTTAGTGGATTTCTGGGCCAGCTGGTGCGGACCGTGCCGCCAGGAGAATCCGAATGTGGTCAAGGCCTATCAGAAATACAAAAACAAGAATTTCACCATACTCGGAGTTTCCCTCGATCGCGACAAGGATAAATGGCTGGAAGCCATTCAGAAAGACAACCTGGCCTGGACGCATATTTCGGATCTTAAATACTGGGAGAATGAGGTTGCCGTGAAATATGGCGTCAAATCCATCCCGGCAAACCTTCTGCTCGACAAGAAAGGAAAGATCATCGGCAAGAACCTGAGGGGAGACAAGCTCGAGGAAGCGCTGGCAAAGGCGCTCAAATAGCTCGCTTACGCTCGCGAAAAGCCTCCCTTCGGTCGGCGAATAGCTCCCTTCGGTCGCGAATAACTCGGCTTCGCCTCGTGAATAATCCTCGCTATGCTCGGATGAATGAATGCTTCGCATTGAATTAATTCAGGCCGAAGGCCTCATTCGCGACCGAAGGGAGCTATTCGCGAGCGTTAGCGAGCTATTCATACGCGAAGTATATTATTTTTTTACCTATATTGCTGCTTACTAATACCTTGTCTATATTATGGAAAGAAATTTCGTTGAAACCGTGGCATCGGGGGTCCGGGATAACTGGATCGAGAATGCCTATTCCGATTATCAAGGCGACACCTATCAATATAAGGACGTGGCCGAATGGGTCATGAAATTCCATATCCTGTACGCCAGGCATAATATCCGCATCGGATCAAAAATTGCCATCCTGGGGAAGAACTCCCGGAACTGGGCAGTGGCTTACATGTCGGCGCTCCTGAACGGCTCCACGACTGTTCCCATTCTGCCCGATTTCCACCGGGAAGACGTGATGCACATCCTGGACCATTCGGAATCGAACCTGTTATTTGTATCGGAGGAATATTATCCTGAGGTCGATATAGAGAAACTGCCCAGAATCCAGTCCATTTTCAAGCTTAATGATTTTACCCTTCTGTTCTCACGGACCCAGGAACTCAGGAATGACCTGGACCATTTACAGAAACTTTTCGACGAGAAATTTCCCCACGGCCTGGATCCGGAAGGATTTAAAGTGCCCGCCGTGCCCAATACGGAGATCGTAACGATCAATTACACCTCCGGAACGGCCGGCTTTTCGAAGGGAGTGGTGCTGGATTACAATTCCTTCATGGCCAACCTGCAGTATGCCCAGGATAACATGCCTCTTGAGCCGGGCAACCGCATAGTGGGGTTCCTGCCGCTGGCCCACACCTTCGGCTGTGCTTTTGATTTTATCTTTCCAACCACCCTGGGCTGCCATATTACTTTCCTCTCTAAAATTCCCTCCCCCCAGGTCATTCTGAAAGCCTTCAATGACATTAAGCCTCACCTGGTGATGTTTGTCCCGCTCGTTTTGGAAAAGATCTATACCAACCGGATCCTGCCTAAACTCCGGAAACCGGCGATGAAGGTGATGCTGGCTATTCCGGGAATCAATAAAGTGATTTACAGGAAAGTCGGAGCCACCCTGGCGGAATCTTTCGGTAACCGTTTCAGGGAGGTGGTCATCGGCGGGGCTGCCCTGAACCAGGAGGTTGAGACATTCCTGAAGAAAGTCGGGTTCAAGTTTGCCGTCGGATACGGAATGACCGAATGCGGTCCTCTCGTCAGCTATGCCAGTTGGAGAATGCACCGGAACGGCGCTTCCGGCCGGCCTGTGGATACCCTGGAGATGAAGATCGACTCATTTGATCCTTATAATGAGGTCGGTGAGATCATGGTGAGGGGTGAGAACGTGATGAAAGAATACTATAAGAATCCCGAAGCCACCCAAGCGGCTCTGACAGAGGATGGATGGCTCCGGACGGGAGATCTGGGCTTATTCGACAAGGATCATTTCATTTATATCAAAGGCCGGAGTAAGAACCTGATTCTGGGCCCATCGGGGCAAAACATCTATCCGGAGGCGATCGAGTCAAAACTCAATAACATGCTCTATGTGACCGAATCGGTGGTTGTTGACCGCAATGGCAAATTAGTTGCGCTGATCTTCCCTGATCAGGAGGTTCTGAAATCAGGAGAGATGACTCAGGACGACCTGGTGGAAGCCATGGAGAAGAACCGGATCGCCCTGAACACCCGGCTGCCGAAATACATGCAGGTCACGGCTATCGAGCTGGTCAGCGAGGAGTTTGAAAAGACGCCGAAGAAAAGCATAAAACGATATCTCTATAAATAATTCGGCTACGCCTCATGAAAAGCTCGCTAAAGCTCGCGAATAGTTCGCTTCGCGAACGAATAATCGCTTCGCGATGAATATAATAA
>CAZJNQ010000139.1:0-3585 GCA_964547475.1 uncultured Porphyromonadaceae bacterium | reverse complement strand
CGCGCGTCGTTCGGGACGACGAGGTCGGTGGTTCGAATCCACTCACCCCGACAAATTCTCCACAAGCCGTTGTAATTGAACAAGTTACAACGGTTTTTTCTTTTAGCCGGGAGAAATACGGGAGAAGACTCAGCTTACCAACCCAGTCAGGACGCGGGTTTTGCGGTAGTCTTTCCCGGCTCATGGATAATTATTAGGGCACCGTCTGTCAGACCTGATTTCAACAATGGGCTATTCTGGTTGAACTTTCTTTTTGCATTGGTTCTGGTGAATGCCATTTCCTCCGGATGATTCAAGTCGCCAACAATCCTGTTGTTCCAGGTATTGGCTACCTGGACACTGATGTCGTTCTTGCCATTTTTAACCTGTGTGGTAATATCCATCACAAAGGGTGGGGTCCAGATGATGCCACAATCTTTGCCATTAACAAAAACCCTGGCTATTTCCTGAATATCACCGAAAGAAACATACACCTGGCTTCTTTTGGACAGAATTCCTTTTCCAATAGTAAATTCCCTGCTATATGTTGCGGTCCCGGAATAGTACCTGATACCATCCACAGCAATCTCCGCCCAACTGGTGAGTTGTTCCATCTGAAAAGATTGAGGACCACCCATTTTTGGATTGAAACTCACATCCCAATTTCCGCTTAGGTCTATCTGAATAGATTCATTTTTATATCCGGATAAGCCGTATTGCAAGTCGATGGCAAGTTCGGTTTCAGTAGCCCCTGATGGATGGTCCCGAAAAAACACGAACCTGGAGGCCAGGGGATCCATTACCAATTCGATACTGATTCCACCGGTTACTTTCTGATAGCGAACTTCATGCTGGATCAATCCGGTTTCCGCATCCCATAACTCAGGAACCCTGGTTGAACTAACTCTGAATGTACATGTTACGTGTTGTTCTACCGGACTGCTGTTTGATACAAAAAAGATGTCTTCGGTGTCGGTTTGGCGATGAATATAGTCGATAATAAAGCGACTGTTATCAATGCCTTGTACCCGGAAATCCGGCGCCACTTTCATTTCTTCGAGAACCTCTTTTACTGATTTGCCCCAATAGACCTTTCCTTGTCCGTAAGCATTTGAAAAAACTTCTTCGCCGTCAGTGGGTCCCCAAAGCTTATCAGCGATGGATTTAACTTCGTTATCGCATGCAGGGAAATTGGCTAATGAGGTAGTCCTTACCGGTTTCCTGCCGATAATTACCCCACCATTGTAAACCAGTTTTTCCAGACTTTTCAATACCTCAAGAGAGATATCCTCCCTGTCGGGGAGTAACATTACCTGATAAGAAATTCCGGATGGTAATACCAGTTTCCTGTTTTCGGTTGTTAAGGTGGTGGTTATGATATCAGCATTGATATAGTCATAATCATATCCGGGCAAGTCACCAAGGTTTAAGGGTTTCGGCTGACCGCAGTGGAGGCACTGACCGTCATTGTATATGGGTTTTATGTTTGGGTCGATCCGTTTTGGCGGTACCAGGTTTGGTGCCTGATCGCCGTAATACAGACAGGCATCGCCTACGAAATTGCCTTGTCTAAGGAGATAGGAACATCTGCTCAGATAATCCATAAACGGCCTCGACATTTCCCACCAGGTGGTGTTTACATTGATATGCTCCCCGGCGTGATATACAAATCCGGGTTTGCCTGCCATTCCGGGATTATGAGCGAAGGTGTGAAAGCATACCTGATTTAAACCTTCACAGAAAGCCACATCGAACAGCTGCTTGAAGTCAGTGGGTCCGTGCTGCCAGTTTTGCCAGCCTGTGAGGGATTCTGCAGCCACCACTTTTCTGCCGTAAATATGAGCGGCACTGGCAGCTTCCTTAGTGACCCAAAATCTTTCCCGATTCCAAAATTCCCCCATGGGGATATGAGAGTTTCCGAGGGCTTTTAACGGGTCAACCCTGGGGTAGCCTCCATGGCCAGCCTCGGCAAACATCTGAATTCCATTTTCATTGGCAATATTGACAGATTGTGCGAAATGATTTTCAATGATCATGTCGCTTATCAGGCGGTGATAATCTTCAAGAAATCGGGCTCCGAGAACACTGTCTTTACTTCTGTATCCCATTAGAATGGGCAAAAAAGGCTTAGGATCATATCTAAACCGGGCAGTAAATTCTTCAATAAAGCCGGGAGTCCAGTCATTCGCTGTCCACACCTCATAACTGTCGACCTCGAGGTACTTCAAAGAACTGTTTGCTGAACTTGCGCTGGCCAACCGGGAAAGGATAGTATCGAAATGCTTCCTGGTTGCTTTTCTGCTCAGATGGTCGATCATCGGTCCATTGGAGTTTGGACTTGGACATTCCAGATTCTGACCGGTATTGCACATGAAAAAAGAGATAACATCCCAATCACCATCAGGTACTTTCCAGTCTATATATTCATTTTCGACAATCAATGAATCCAGTATAATGGTATTATTTCCGAGGAAATCAATCTCCTTTGAGCTGGAATGTGGTATCGCGATTGAGCTTATCCAGGAAAAATCATTTCTTTCATTCCTAAGGCCATCAGGCTTACCAATGGCAATTTTCCTCCTTGATGGACCCGTAACCGTCTGCATGGTGCCTAACAACTCTTTACTGGCATCGGCTTCATCTATCCAGTCACCCCCGGCATTCCAACTGCTTGAAGCGATCAATCCAAGATTCAGTCCAAGCCGGCCACCTGTTTTCAGTGCCAGGGAGATATACTCCAATGATTCCTCTCCAAGAAAAGCAGGCCCAACCGGAATAATCTTTTCAGGATCAGCCAATGCACCAATATCCCAAATAAATGCTCCCTGCATACCCTTGGCTTTCATTTCCTCCAATTCATAAACCATTTTAGCGGTGTCGACATAACCGTTCAACCAATCCCAAAAGGCTAGGGGCCGATTTTCGACGGAAGGATTCTTGAACCCCTCCTCCAGTTTCTCCTTGTTTGGATTTTCCCTTTGACAGTTAGTTAACGGGACCGAAGCTGCCAAAAGAGTTAAAAAGGTAAAGCTGGCTCGAATTAGCAGTTTTTTCATATCACTGGTCGGATTGGGATAAACTGAATAGGTAAGATGTAGACCATTCCTTAGTCCCGAAGACGGAGACATTTCTCATGGAAACGAAAGTATCAAAATTATTTTTCATCCTACAAAAGTCGTCTGTTTACCAGTTCACAAATCCCAGGGATATTGCAGAGCCAACTTCAATAGCGTACGCATTGGGCAGTGCAAGAAAAATCAAGATTTAACCGGTTTGAATAGAAGAAATTTGGACTGATATTTTAATATCTTCGGATTGGTTTTTTTGATTTGAATCTGTTGTCTCTAACCTAAACAACACCAACCATGAAATCAATCCTGATGCTGTTACTCGTCCCGTTGGCCCTCATGGCGGCTTCCTGCAATTCTTCGACCGACTATACGGTTTCATCACCGGATGGAACCATCACAATGAAAGTCAGTCTGTCGGATACGTTCTGCTATTCTGTTGAATTCCAGGGCGCTGAACTCATCCGCAATGCCTCGCTGGGATTTATCCTGGAGGATGGACCGGCCTTTACGAGGAACCTCAAATGCCGGGATCAGA
>CAZJNQ010000138.1:0-3983 GCA_964547475.1 uncultured Porphyromonadaceae bacterium | reverse complement strand
CGGTAAAAACCGTGATTTTTACGACTCTTCAACGAGCGCCACGAAAGCCAGACGACAGGGACGGAGGCAATGGCGAAAGCGACGAGTTGGATGGGTAGGTGTTGCATGATCGGATATTAAGGCAAAAGGCACAAGGCAAAAGGCAAAAATTAGTATTAAGTATTAAAGAAATAAGAACAAAGTATATCATTAACCCCGGCCTTCAGGCCGGGGACTCACCCGTGCTTGATATGTCTATCCCCAGACTTCAGTCTGGGGGCAATCACATTATCACATCATCACATTATCACATCTCCACATCATCACATCATCACATCATCACATTTCCACCCTTCCACATTTCCATATCATCACATCATAGCATCATCACATTTCCACACTTCCACACTTCCACATCTCCACTCTTCAGTCCGCTTCTGCGAAGCAGCGCCTCGACCCGTGGCTCCTGGCCCCGGAAGCGCTTGTACAGGATCATCGGGTGCTCGCTGCCGCCTTTTTCCAGGATGCTCTCCCGGAAGGAGCGGGCCACATCGGGATTAAAAATTCCTTTCGCCTTAAACATTTCAAATGCATCGGCATCAAGTACTTCGGCCCATTTGTACCCGTAGTACCCGGCAGCGTATCCCCCGGCAAAGATATGGGTGAAGGCCGGGCTGAAAGCGCTTCCCTCGAGCCTGGGAAACAGCCGGGTCTTTCCGGTCGCTTCCTGTTCAAAAGCGATCACATCGCCTTCGAAGGGAGCAGGTAGGGTATGCCAGGCCATATCGCAAAAGCCAAAGCCCAGTTGGCGTTCAGTGGCATATCCTTCAAGGAAATTCCTCGATGCGACGAGTTTATCGAGCAGTTCCTTCGGGATCTTCTCACCGGTCTCGTAATGGACGGCAAACCGGTCGAGCCACTCTTTTTCTGTTACCCAGTTTTCCATGATCTGGGAGGGCAGTTCGACAAAATCATGGTAGACGCTGGTTCCCGAAACTGACGGGTAGGTGCATTGTGAAAGCATTCCGTGCAGGGCATGACCGAACTCGTGGAGAAAAGTGTTCACCTCATCAAATGTCAGGAGGGACGGGCGGCTGGCGGTGGGTTTAGTGAAATTGCATACGATGGAAACATGGGGCAGGAGACGCTTACCCGTTAAACGGCTCTCCCCCCGGAACTCGGTCATCCAGGCGCCGCCCTGCTTGCCTTTTCGGGGAAAGAAATCCGCATATAGTAGCGACAGGATGGTTCCGTCACCGTCGATCACTTCATAAACCTTTACATCCGGATGATAGACAGGAAGCGTGGTTATTTGCCTGAAAATCAACCCATACAACTGATTGGCAAGGAGAAAAACGCCGTCGATGACCCGGTTCAATTCGAAAAAGGGTTTGAGCATCCTGTCACTGAATCCGAACTTCTTTTCCTTCAGCTGTTCAGAATAATAGGCCCAGTCCCATGCCTGAAGCTCCAGCTCAGGTTCCTGGAGGCGGGCAAACGCCTGTACCTCATCAAACTCGCGCAGGGCGGCGGGACGGGCAGCCGCGTGCAATCGCTCAAGGAAACTCATGACCCGGCCTGGTGTTTCCGCCATTTTGGTGCGAAGCTGGTGGGTGGCAAAGTCGGGCTCTCCCAGCATCCGGGCCAGACCGGTCCTCAATGCCAGGATCTCTTTCATCCGGATCTTGTTGTCGTGCTCATCCCCCTCGTTGGACCGGAAGGCAAATGCACGGTAAAGCTTTTTCCTCAGATCGCGCAGCGCTGAATATTTCATGAAAGGGACGTAACTCGGGGCATGAAGGGTAAAAGCCCATCCTGCAAGATCACGCTCCCTGGCTTCCTCTGACGCCGAGTCCCTGACAAAATCGGGCAATCCCGCCAGGTCGATCTCCTCTGTCAGGTGGAGGACGTATCCATTCGTTGCGGCAAGAACATGCTCGGCGAATTCCAGCTCGAGCAGGGCCAGCTTTGACCGTATTTCAGCGAACTTGTTTTTGTCCGGTTCATCGAGCAAGGCACCGTTCCTGACAAAATCGCGGTACCCGTTCTCCAGAACGGTCAGCTGCTCAACCGTTAAAGGATTGTCCGGCTTAGGTTTATGATTGTCAAAACAATGATCGTACAATATCCTGACCCGCTCAAACAATTTGCTGTTCATCAGAAGGCGGCTTGAATAATCCGTGATCAGCGGACTGGCCTTTTGCGCAATCCTCTGAAGTTCATCCGAAGTTTCCGCATGGTTCAGGTTAAACAGGATATTGGTAACCATACCCAGGCGTTCACTGCCAACTTCCAGCGGAAGGAGGGTGTTGTCAAAATTTGGTTCTTCCGGATCTGAAACCACCCGCTTGATGCCCTCTTCAGCTTCGCGGATCAGTTCCTCAATCGCCGGCAGGAAATGTTCATTCCGGATACGATTAAAAGGAACCGCTTCATATTGATTATCAAACGATTGTAATAACGGATTCTGTTCAGTGGCCATGCGTAAGCTTTTTCAACAAATTTATCGAATGTAACACTACCGGCGGGAAAATGGATAAATTCGGATAAAAAATCATCCTGATGTCCCGTCACTTCCTTCACTTTCTCTTTCTCCTTTCTCCTTTCTCCTTCCTCCTTCCTGGTTGCAGCTACCTCCCCGAAGAGCAGACTATTCCTGACGTCATATCCATCTACGAATACCGTGACTATATCGAGATCAATCCGACGAGCAACCGGTACTCCAAGACCGGCCTTGTCTTTTACCCGGGAGGATTGGTCGATCCTCATGCCTATATCGAGCCTTTGTCTTACCTGGCCATTGCCGGCAAGGGGCACAAGGTGGTCATTGTCAAAATGCCCGGGAACCTCGCTCTCCTCGACGCCAACCGGGGGGCATGGATTTACGATGATTTCCCTGATGTCAGGCAATGGGTGATAGCGGGACATTCGCTGGGGGGTGTGATGGCCTGCTCAACGGTTGAGAAAAATCCCGCTTATTTCAAAGGAATCATCCTGATGGCATCCTATCCTCAATCATCCACCGACCTGAGCGGCTGGAACGGTTTGGTTCTTTCCCTGAGGGGGCAATTTGACGGGCTGGTCGACAGCTTGACGGTCGCATCTTGCGAAACCCGCTTGCCCGCCCCCTGTCACATAAACCGCCGGGAAGATTTTCCGACCGACACCTTCCCCAAAACCGTATATGTTACCATACCGGGAGGTAACCATAGCCAGTTTGGCAATTACGGCACCCAGCAAGGTGATGGAGCAGCCACGATCAGCCGCCAGGAGCAGTATGCCGAGGTCAGTTCCCTGATCCTGAAGTTTTTTATCATAAACAGATGGGAATATGACAAGTAGAAAACTTGTTCTGATCGTTACCCTGTTCCCGGTCGCTATCCTGTTGCAGGCCCAGGATTTCGACTTGTCCCTGCGGGCATATCCATCTACCTGGTACAACGGTTATTTCGAGCCGGGGATGGATGGAGGCGGCCTGGCGCTGGCCTGGCGACCCAAATTCAACGACAGGACCCGGTTCATCGTCTCCGGAGAATTCGGCGTCTTGAAAACACGGAACGAATGTTATGCCGGACTGGGTTTTACCCGGACTATTCTGTCAGGGAACCACATTACCCTCTCGGGAGTAGCCGGACTGCTGAATGGATTCGGTCTCTACCGCCCGAAACTACTCTATACGGGAGGTGCTGAAGCCTATATGAGGTTCGATTACCGGATCGGCAAAAGAGCCTCTCTTTTTGCCATCATCGGTGCCCGGTACACGCTGTGTCCGGGCTATCGGGAATACGGGGTGTGGAGGTATAGCTCATGGCCGGTGGGGATTGGAATAGAACTTTAAGGCAGAGGGCAGAAGGAAAGGAGAAAGGAGAAAGGAGAAAGGAGAAAGGAGACGAGATGGCTTGACTAACCCCGGACTTCAGTCCGGGGATTTACCGCCATCCCTTTTGATTAACCCCAGACTTCAGAGGTTGTGTCAAAATTTCAATTTGTAGTTCTTTGACAAA
>CAZJNQ010000137.1:1925-3991 GCA_964547475.1 uncultured Porphyromonadaceae bacterium | reverse complement strand
CATATCGTTCACCGGTATCCGGACAGAGTCCTGTTCCTGGTCACCAATTTCTGCTCAGCCTATTGCCGTTATTGCACCCGCACACACATGGTCTCACTGCAGGAAAAGGCACACTCAAGCCAGGCCGAATGGGACGTTGCCATTGAATACATCCGCAATCACCCCGAGGTCCGTGACGTGCTGCTTTCCGGCGGTGATCCCCTCACCCTTTCGGACAGCCGCCTCGAATACCTGCTGACAAGGTTGCGGGCAATCCCTCACGTGGAAATTCTCCGCATCGGGACCAAGGTCCCCGTGGTGCTGCCTCAGCGCATCACCCGCGACCTCACCAACATGCTCAGGAAGTACCATCCCCTGATGATCAGCATTCATTTCACCCATCCGGATGAGGTAACCCCGGAAACGGCCGAAGCCTGCAACCGGCTGGCCGATGCGGGCATCCCGCTGGGGAGCCAGACCGTCCTCCTGAAGGGCATCAACGATGATGCTCGGGTGTTCAAAAAACTGACACATGAATTGCTAAAAGTCAGGGTACGGCCTTATTACTTATACCAGTGCGATCCGATTCCCGGCTCCTCTCATTTCCGGACGTCCGTTCAAACCGGGCTGGATATCATCCGCGGCCTACGCGGTTTTACCAGCGGATATGCCGTTCCGCATTATGTGATCGACGCCCCCGGAGGAGGCGGGAAGATCCCGCTCCTTCCGGATTATATACAGGGACGGGAAGGTAATGATCTGGTCCTTAAGAATTACGAAGGCAAATCATTTCATTACCCCGATTACCTTTAGGATCTGACGCATGCTCATCGGACTTACCTATGACCTGCGCGATGATTACCGTCTTTTGGGATTCAGCGAGGAGGATGCGGCTGAATTCGACGTAATTGAAACCATCATCGCAATCGAGGATTCACTCCATAAACTCGGCCATAAAACCGAGCGGATCGGACATCTTCATGCCCTCCTGAACCATCTGGCTGCGGGCAGCCGCTGGGATATGGTATTTAACATCTGTGAAGGATATTACGGCATCGGCCGGGAAGCCCAGGTGCCCGCCATCCTGGATGCCTTCCGTATCCCTTACGTTTTCTCGGGACCGCTGGTGCTGGCTTTGACCCTGGATAAAGGCATGACCAAGAGGATCATCCGGGATGCCGGCATCCCGACCGCTCCCTTCAGGGTGGTTTCAAGCCTGACGGATCTGGATGTGATCAACCTTCCTTTTCCCCTGTTTGTCAAGCCGGTGGCCGAGGGCACCGGCAAAGGCATTTCGGTTCATTCTGTCATCTGGGATCCGGATCAGCTTAAAGAAAGGTGCTCCTTCCTGCTCGACCGGTTCAGGCAGCCCGTTCTGGTGGAGACCTACCTCAGCGGCAGGGAATTTACCGCGGGTATCACCGGAACCGGGGCGGACGCAACCAGCACAGGCGTCATGGAAGTTCACCTGACCGGAGAGGCTGAAGAGGGTGTTTACTCCTATCTGAACAAGGAGGATTGGGAAGTCCGGTGTCATTATACCCTTGCAACAGGCGCCATAGCCAGGGCTTGTGAAGAGGTTGCGCTGTCGGCCTGGAGGGTGCTCGGCTGCGAGGATGGAGGCCGCGTGGACCTGCGGCACGATTCCGCAGGAATTCCTAACTTTATCGAAGTAAACCCGCTGGCCGGCCTGAATCCCGTCTATTCCGACCTGCCAATGCTGAGCCGGATGAACGGCATCGGTTATGATGAACTCATCCGGAGGATCATGGAATCGGCCACCCGGAAACTTCCATCATGAAGAAAACAATTCTGATCCTGATCAACCGGCTCTCCGGGAATCCCACACCGGATGAGACCGACGTGCTCGACCAGGTGCAGGCGGTAGAGAAGAGCCTGGATGAACTGGGTTACCGGCATGACCGGGAATTCATCGATCTCGACCTGTCCTCTTTGACACGGCGGCTTGCCTCCGGGCCGGAACCAATTGTCTTTAACCTGGTGGAGAGCCTGAACAACAACGGCGGGCTGGTCTATTTCATTCCGGCCCTGCTGGAAAGCCTGAACATCCCGTTCACCGGCAATCC
>CAZJNQ010000137.1:0-1825 GCA_964547475.1 uncultured Porphyromonadaceae bacterium | reverse complement strand
AAGTGGGACGAAAGCACCTTTGAATACCGGAACACGGTCCGGACTTTTGACTTTCCCGATTCCGACCGCCCGCTCCTGGAAGAACTGGTCGCTCTATGCCATAAGTGCTGGCACACATTCAACCTCCGGGGATATGCGCGGGTGGATTTCCGCCTGGACCAGGATAACCGGCCTTATGTGCTGGAAATCAATGCCAATCCCTGCATATCACCGGATTCCGGCTTTTACAATGCCGCCCTGAGAAGCGGCTATACCTTTACCCAGATGATCGAACGAATCCTCAACGATCTATGAAACCCACTAAACCCGTGCCGGTCCTACGCACCGAAGTCAGACCCTCTGATCCTGAAACCGTCCGGGATATCCTGCAGTCGACCGGTTTTTTCCGGGATGATGAAATTCCCGTTGCCGTTGAGCTGGTGGAAGAACGGCTGGCAAAAGGACCGGAAAGCGGCTACGAATTCATCTTTGCCGAAATTAACGGCAAAACCGTCGCGTACGCCTGTTTCGGACTGATACCCTGTACCCTGTGCAGTTACGACCTGTACTGGATCGGCACCCACCAGGATTATCGCGGCAAGGGGCTCGGAAAAACCATCTTGCTGGAGGTGGAAAAAACCGTCCGCGCCCTGAGCGGAAAAGGGATCTATATAGAAACTTCTTCGCTGCCCAAATACGAGCCGACACGTGCTTTCTACCTGAAAAACGGCTATCCCGAGAAAGCCCGGTTCGAGGATTTTTACGATAAAGGCGACGATAAGGTGGTGTACGTAAAAAACATGTAGAGCCGCATAATTATGCGGCGGTACAAATGCGCCGTATAATTATGCGGCTCTGCTGCAATTATCGGAACAAACCGATAAACAGATAACGGAATCCAAAAAGGATCATCACGGAACAGCTGAGAAGGAAAAGCGCTTTTTTAAAACGCACGAACTTGAGCGCCAGTCCGCCGAAAAAAAATCCCAGTAACGGATAGACCGGTGAGCTGACTCCGAATCCGACCGATACAACAGCCGCTTTCGCCGCAGAAGCAGTCAGCAGCATCGGGACGAGTACGACCATCTTGTTGCATAATGCCACCCCGCGAACTGCGCCAAGCGACAACCCGGCTACAAAACCCCCGCGGGATTCCATCTTCGACGGTTTCCTCCAGATAGTTCGGCTGCTTCTGGTAAGAACTTCAACTTCCGGCTGTTCCGCTTCACACAGAGAAGAATCACAGGAGGAACACATCGACTTGTATTCATCCGCCTTTACGGCTGGACAACTTTTGCAATCATGCTGGCATCCATCATGATTGGTCACCGCCAAAACAGGTGCCTTTGCGGATAAAAACCTGAAATTGATGCCAATGTTGACTACGCGGGTGAGCAAAAAGTATGTACTGATCAGCAGGAGTAATGACCCGGAAATGAGATGCAGGGTTTTCTTGTCAATCTTGACATAGGAACCGATGATCGCGATGATCATCGAGAACCCAAGAATGGCCAGGAACCGCCCGATCAGATATCCGGCACAGGTCTGGCGATTGGTCTGCTGAAGGGTAAAAACCAGCAAAACGCATAACCAAAGGTTGCCGAATGAGAATCCCAGGGCGATGGCTGATAGCAAATCTTGCATGTTACTTGAAAGTTTTTTTGTGACCGTAATAGTATCAAGTTTGATCCTGATCAGAGTCCTGCCGGATAATTCCGGACAACAATAGGCTAAATGTTCACCGGGAATTACTAATTTGTGATTAACCGTTCAATGTTTTATATTAATTGGTCACGATTCACGATTCACGAGTCACGAGTCACGAGTCACGAGTCACGATTCACGA
>CAZJNQ010000136.1:0-4079 GCA_964547475.1 uncultured Porphyromonadaceae bacterium | reverse complement strand
CGGATCTTTCCCCGGATTTCAGGATATCCCAAAACCCTGCCCAGGCCGGAGTGTTTGTAGGGCAGGCTCTGTCATTCGATCAACAGCCTGTGGCGTTGCTGCGGTTATCAGACCCGGCCGGCATTTCACTGAATATGCTGATGGATGCTCTCTGCGAGATGAAACGGGAGATGAGCACCGGTCACCAGGATGTTATGGAGGTCATCATTGCCGATTTCAGTCCTGCAGCCCCTTCGGTTACGTTAGGTTTGATTGCAGACAGCGAACTGGACGATGCGCTCGGGCAACCCGGGGCTGATGTTTTTCCAGGACCGGCTTCGACCGCAGCGCCTGGCGTTCGATTGTACGGCGCACGTTTTCTTCTCGGAGAAGTTCCCGCGCCTCCTGACGATCCGTGTCTGTCAGGCTTCCTGGAAAAGGTACTGACAATTGAAAATATCACCGGTGTCGAAGGCATCAAGCCTGACGATCAAACCGTTAATCCGATAACCTGGATGTTTGTTTCGGCCGGAATGGAAAACGCATCCGTCCGGCGCCTGCAGGTTGAAACAGCCGGCGGTTTTGACCTGGAACCCCACCAAGTATTTCTGACCCGAAGACTCTACACCGACTCGGGACATCTGGAAATAAAACAGATCCATGGAGGGTACTCGGCACAAACCTATTCGGTCACATCATACGACCCTGATGGCCGCAGGTTGAGGCCTACCGTTCTGAAAATAGCTGACCGAGCGATGATCTCGAGGGAATCGGACCGGTGCCGGCGCTATGCCCTCCCCTATATTCTGAACAACAGCGCCATGGTGCTGGGAACCGAATTCTTCGGTGATACCGGTGCCCTGAGGTACAACTTCGTGGGCATCGGAGGTGAGCACACCCAATTGAAATGGCTGACCCATTACTTCAATTCCTGGCCGGTGGAGAAGCTGATGCCCTTGTTTGATAAGATTTTCCTGCAAATCCTGAATCCCTGGTACGGCCAGCCCATCCGTGAAGACATTCACCCTTTCCGCGATCACGACCCGACCTTCACCTTTTTCCCCCACCTCTACGATACCGCGGAGAAAATGCTATCGGTAACGTCCGCCAGTCCGCGCATAACGGTTGAAGAAACCGGCCAGTCAATCATCAATCCTTATTGGTACCTGAAAAACGAATTTTCAAGGCGGCGTGAGGAAAGCATCAACTACTATTCGGGCATTTGTCATGGCGACCTGAACATGCAGAACATCCTCCTCGACGAGGACATGAACATTTACCTGATTGACTTTTCTGAAACGAAACCGAGGTCGCTGATTTCCGATTTCGCCCGGCTCGAGGCCATCTTTATGGTTGACAATGCCCCGATGGAAACTGAGGCGGATGCGGAGGAATATGTAAAATTCATCACCCGCTTTTATAGCACCGTGCAACTCGACCGGCCACCTGCCAATACCTACCGGGGCAGGCATAACGCCATCATGGACAGAAACCTGGCCCTGTGCCTGAAAATGAGGGAATATGCCCTAAACAGCGTCAAGGGTGATCCCAAT
Source organism: uncultured Porphyromonadaceae bacterium (assembly GCA_964547475.1). Taxonomy (GTDB): domain Bacteria; phylum Bacteroidota; class Bacteroidia; order Bacteroidales; family UBA12481; genus UBA12481. The sequence continues at coordinate 2,547 of CAZJNQ010000136.1, read as the reverse complement.
CCGGTACCCTATTGCCTGGCCCTTCTGGAGTGGATTCTGCCGGTTGTCTGCTACTGGACCATCTCACCCGCACACAAACGGCTCTCGATGATCGTGTCAGGCTTGCTTTGCGGCCATGTCAGCCGCTGACCCGGGTTAAAAAATGATCTCCAATATACGGAAAAGCAATGGTCTACCCTCTGCCGTCCAGGGTGGCTATCGAGCCATCTTCCAAGTATTCCAATTCAGCCACCTTGATGCTCCTCAGCCAGGTTTTACCGCCGGAGGGTTGACTGTCGTGGTGAAAGAGGTACCATTTTCCCCCGAACTCACAGATGGAATGATGGGTGGTCCATCCTACCACAGGTGTGAGGATGACTCCACGGTAGGTCATGGGCCCGTAAGGGCTGTGACCGGTTGCATAGCACAACCGGTGGGTGTTCCCGGTGGAATAGGAGAAGTAGTACAGGCCCTTGTATTTGTGCATCCAGGAGGCCTCGAAAAACCGGCGGTCATGATCCCCGGCCTTCAGCGGTTCCCCATGCTCATCCAGGATGACCAGGTCCCTGGGCTCTTCGGCAAATTCCAGCATATCGCCGCTCAACCGGACGACCTTGGGGCAAAGGGCCGGTTCCGTGTCAGCCGGTTCCATTCCGCATTCGAGAGCCCGGTTGTTGCGGTAGCGCTGCAATTGTCCGCCCCAAATGCCTCCGAAATACATATAGTCGTTTCCGTCATCATCCTGCAAAATGGCCGGGTCAATGCTGTAGCTGCCCCGGATGGGATGACCTTCGGCTGTGAACGGACCTGCGGGACCGTCGCTCATGGCAACGCCGATCCTGAAAATATCGGTTTTGTCCTTAAGCGGAAAATAGAGGAAATAAGTGCCGTTCTTGTAGGCCGCGTCAGGCGCCCACATTTGCCTTCCTCCCCACGCGACATCCCTGATATCCAGTACCACCCCATGATCAGTGACCGGTCCGTCAATCGATTCCATGGAAAAAACATGGTAATCCCTCATGTCGAATTGGTCACCGAGGTCATTCTCGGGAATTCCCGAATCAATGTCATGAGATGGGTAAATGTAAAGCCGGCCGTTGAACACATGGGCTGACGGATCAGCCGTGTAGAGTCCGTCAACCAGGTATCTTGCTTCTTTCATGTTTTATTCTTTTTTAGTGGTAGTTGCGAGGTCGATGATCGTCTGGACGATCGGCTTGGGTTGGTAGTTTCGGTCGAACAGCAAAGGATAATCCGTCCGCCCGTGGATCGGCCAGTAATTTCGCCACGACTGGCCGTCAGTCACGCCCCAGATGGTTACCCGGCTGATTTTATCCTGATGCTTCAGGAACAGGGCGAAGAAACCGGCATACCGGTCGTGCAGCGCAACGGCCACGGAATCCGGCAATCCTCCCGCGTAAGGGTTCCAGGCCGGATCAGATTCCAAACGCAGGGACACATCGGCTCCCGCATTATCCCCGGGAAACGGCAAAACCGTGATATCCATTTCCGTGATCATGACCGGCACGTCCAGTGCGGCAAAGGCCAGGATGCTCTTTTCATATTCGTCCAGGGTCGGATAATCCATCGTCACATGGCACTGCATGCCAATACCGTCCACCCGGATGCCCTGGTCCTGAAGCTCCTTCACCATCCGGACCACCCCGGCCCGTCTCCCAGGGTTTGCCATGGAATAATCATTGTAATAGAGCCCGGCACCGGGATCCGCTTCCCTGGCGAACTGGAAGGCCAGCCTGACATAATCCTTGCCGATGATCTGGTAAAACGGGCTTTGCCTCCAGGATCCGTCGTCTTCGATGGCCTCGTTAACGGCATCCCAGCCGTCAACCCTGCCCTTGTAACGGCTTACAAGGGTGTTGATATGGCTTTTCATGCGCTGGATCAGCACTTCCCTGGATACTGTATTCCCCCGGTCATCGGTAAAAAACCAGGCAGGTGCCTGTGAATGCCAGATCAGGGCATGACCGATGACTGTCATGCCATGCTGTCTGGCATAGTCAACCAGCTTATCGGATAGGGAAAAATCGAACTTGCCCTCTTCGGGCTGGATAATTTCTGATTTCATGCAGTTCTCGCCCACAACGGAGTTGAAGTGATGCTCCACAATGTTAAGAGCTGCCGTGTCACGTCCCAATAGCTGGGCTGTATTGAGAGCCACTCCGAAAACGAATTTGCCCTCCAGGGCCTCTTTGAGGGAAAAGATACTGGCGGGATCCTGCGTATGGTTGCATCCGCAAGCGGTGATGAAAACGGGAACGGCCAGTTTTCGTAAGATCCTATTTATTTTCATGCCGATTTTCTCCTGGCAGACAGTTCAGCCTGCACTTTTTCATTCAGGCTTTTGGATATGGGATAGAAAAACAGGATAATAAAACCGATAAAAAAGGTAGCTGCCGGAATCAGGCTGGATGTCAGCCGGATACCCGTGATCGCGCTGGCGCTCTGGATGACATTGGGGACATAACCGAACAGGCCGATGATGCCCCCGCAGATTGCACCGCCGATACCCAGGCCTGCTTTCAGCGCGAATACAATCCCGGCAAAAAC
>CAZJNQ010000135.1:1829-4122 GCA_964547475.1 uncultured Porphyromonadaceae bacterium | reverse complement strand
CTCCTTCCCCTTTTGATTGAGATCGATTTCCAGTGTTGAAAACAGGTCGATGGTGGAACTCTGGGCCTTGACCAGCTCCCAGGTGCCGGTAAACGGCAGGTCCTGGCAGAAAACCGGTGAAACACTTAACACCAGGATAAAAGGAAGTATTTTTCTCATGATGACTGATGCTGTGATTGAGACCGAAAATAACGCAAACAGGTTAAGCTTGTCAAGTTTAAACCAGTAAATTTGATATTCCTTACCTATAAAATCCTGCCTGATGAGCAAGATCATTTCCGTTCATTCCTACCGCGGAGGCACCGGAAAGTCGAACATCACGGCCAACCTGGCTTATTCGCTGGTGCGATCGGGCAAAACGGTGGCGGTGGTGGATACCGATATCCAATCACCGGGTATTCACGTTGTTTTCCAGGTCAGCCAGGACCGCCTGAACTACTCCCTCAACCATTTCCTCTGGCGCAAATGCGAGATTGAGGAGGTAGCGGTCGAAGTGGGCCTGGAGGAAGCGGCGCTGAAGGGGAAGCTGTTCCTGGTGCCTTCCAGCACCAATACCGGTGATATCGCCCGGATCATCAGCGATGGTTACAACATGGAACTCCTGAACGAGGGTTTCAACCGGCTCTGCGAAAAGCTGGAGCTTGACTTCCTGCTCGTCGACACCCATCCGGGGCTCAATGAGGAAACGCTGCTTTCGATCGCTATTTCGGACAAGCTGCTGATCATCATGCGGCCCGACCAGCAGGATTTCGAGGGATCATCGATCACCCTCCGGGTAGCTTCGCGCCTGAAGGTGGAAGATATTGCCGTGATCCTGAACAAGGTCCCGGCTTCCTTTGACCCGGCCGGTTTGAAGTCGGAGGTCGAAAGAAGCTACGGGTTCCCGGTGGAGGCGGTGATCCCGCACAGCGATGAATTCATGGTCCTGGGCAGCAAGGGGCTTTTCTGCGAACGGTTTCCCGGGCATCCGGTTTCGGAGCTGATCCGGTCGGTTGCCGCACGATTAACCTTATGAACCAGCCATGATCCTTTCCTTCAGGCAGAAAGACTTCTTCAGGAATCCGTTGATAATCATCGCGGCAGCCCTGGCTTACGGACTGCTCAACAAGCTGTTGAGCGGATGGGTTTTGCCCGGTGCCGAATTCATCAGCATCCGTCCGCAACTGGTTCTGTCAGTTTGCTTCAGCCTGATGGGCGGGCCCTGGATCGGCGGACTGATCGGTTTGACAGGAAACCTGTTCGGTGACTTGCTCACCGGCTTCGAGCTTCAATTCTGGCACTGGTCGGTCGCCAATTTCCTGATCGGTTTCATTCCCGGAACCGTCCGCTGGACAGGAACGCTGGAAATCAGGCGCGTCAATGAGTTTGGGAAAGTCCTGCTCTTCATCTTCCTGGGGAACCTGTCGGGCCTGTTCCTGGGTTTCCTGGTGCACATGCTCATCAACGGCCAAAGCTTCGGCTTCGTGATGGTTTCATGGTACCTGCCCGCCCTGATCTCGAACACCTACCTGCTGATGTTCCTGATGCCGCCCACCCTGGTCCTGTCAGGCTATCTGAAACTCAACATCGAAACCCGGAGCATGTTCTTTGTCCTCTTCTTCAGCCTGGCGATCGTCACCTTGCTGTCGGCCGTATTCCTGATGGCCGAAAGCAAGGTCTTTGCTGAAACCACCCTGCCGGGAAAAAAGGAGATCCTCCAGAAAATGATCCTGACCCATTTTCACTGGATCGGCATCCTGCTCATACTGATCGTGATTGCCGGCGGAGCCATCGGATATTACTTCTCCCGGAAATACATGCATCCGCTCCGTCAACTGGCAGAGGCATCCAACAGGCTGAAGTCGGGTCAGTGGGATAAGACCGACCGGGTCGATCCGGTGAAAAACAGCGACTACATGGGGAACCTGGTCGGGGTTTTCAATGACATGGCACGAGATATACATAGCCGGGAGATACAAATGAAAAACACCATCCGCGAATTGGAACTGCGGATCGACAAAACCCGGGAGGACCGGATCGTTTCGGAAATCACGGAAACCGATTTTTTCAAGGACCTTGAGAAAAAATCGGCCGAATTGCGCAGGATGAAAAAATAACGGAAATACATGTCAAGCGATAATCTAAAGAAGATACTCAACGACCTGATCACTGAATCGGACAGGAAAAAACCCCTCAGGGACCTGTCGCGCATCAACACGCTCGATATCCCTGTCGTGCAAGTGGACGATAAGCTGTTCTCCGTTGACCTGAACAATATAATGATATTCGAGGGCATGGTAACTCTCGTGCGGAA
>CAZJNQ010000135.1:0-1729 GCA_964547475.1 uncultured Porphyromonadaceae bacterium | reverse complement strand
GAGGAACTGGAGCATTCACGTTTGAATTTCCGCCACATCAATCACAGGATTGTATCTAATATAGAGCTGATTGACAACTATTTAGATATCCACCAGGATGCCCGGGTTATCTATTCTGCCGTGCTGAACCGTTGTCATGATTACAAACTCAGTTACAAGGATACCGGGTTGCAGTTATCTTCCCTGATTGGATTCCTGAAAAGCGCCGGATATGGTTCGTTGCGCGAAATAACCGTCAACTGGCCCAGGGAGGTGATCAGGGACATGCTGACGGCAAACGGTCAGCCATGGTCCGACCTTATCAACAGGTTGCTCCTGATCTTCTCCGACTCCACCACCCTGGAGCTGCTCACGTCAGGGAATACCATCAGGGCGACATGCGGGCCGGCAGTCACTTTTCTGTCCCTGACCCAACTGGGCCGGAACCTGCAGGTCGACCTGATGGAAAAGCTGGTGGTCACTCCTCTGGATGAGTACCTGGAAAAAATGGAAGGTTTACGCAAGACAGTGATGAACGACCTGTCGCCGCTTAATGACCTCCACCTGGTATTCATTCATCATTTCACATCCGAAACCCTGTCGGTTCTGGGTGCCTTTGACCGCCTCGGCGCCAGGGAGGTTGATACCCTCTGGGTCAAGTACTCGGGAAGCGTGCCGTCCAGGTATCTCGAAACCATCCTGTCCCTGCCGGTATCCTCCTATCGCTTTTACGGGTTGCAGCAAACGACCGGCGTAGATCACCGGACCCGCTTCCGGCTGAGCGATCACTATTCATCCATCGAGAACCTGGCCGGCCTGCAGAAGAACCTGGAGGAGAACGGTTATGAATTTTACCCGGTCATGCAACAGGTCGCCATGCACCTGTTCCTCAGAGCCATGTGCAATGGCCAGACCACCAGGGTAGTGATTGCCGAGGACGGAGGTTACCTGGCTCCCCTTGTTAACCGGCTGGCCCTGGAGAAGAAAACCGTCGCCGAGGTTTGTGCCGCTTACCGTTTTGAAAACGGGGGATTGCCGGAGGGAGCCGCCGGGTTGGATTTCGGAAGTTGGATCGCAGGGCGGTTTTGCGGTAGCGTGGAACATACGCGCAACGGCTATGACGCCCTGATGTCGGTGGAGAACGTCTATTCGAAACTCGCTTTCCCGGCCTGTTCGCTGGCTATATCCCACTATAAAGTGAACGAGGAATCGGTGGAAGTGGCCCATTCATGCCTGAATGCCATCGAGAATATCCTCACGGGACAGGGATTCGTGCTGAGCAACCGGACGTGCCTGGTGCTGGGATCACTCGGAGCTATCGGCATCCGCACCATGAAGATCCTGTCGGACAGGCTCCTGCCCGGCCGGCTCGCCGGGATCGATATAAAACACGAAAGAAGCACGGATCGGCCCTGGAAGCAGTTTGCCTTTCCGGGCGAGCTGACTGACGATATCCTGCCATCCGTTGACCTGGTCTTCGGTTTAGTGGGCCGCTCCATTCTTGACGTGGCTTTCTTCGAAAACCTGATCCTGAAAACACGGCAGCCGGCCATCTTCCTGGCCAGCGGCTCGACCAAGCGTTTCGAGTTCATTGATTACATCAACTGGACGGAGAGCTTGCTGCAGTCGGAAAAACCCACCCTTGGAGGAATTCCCCTGACGATCAGTTCCAGGCCCATCGAAGATCCCCAGACATCCGCCTTGCTGGGAACCGTCATCACTTTCAAACTGCCGGTTAATGGCCGGGAAA
>CAZJNQ010000134.1:0-4208 GCA_964547475.1 uncultured Porphyromonadaceae bacterium | reverse complement strand
GTTTTTGGATCGCGGATACAGGGTTTTTACTCGATCAAGCAACGGTTTAATCCAAGGGCCGTCACTGGACCCAATGGGTTCACTGGATTGTTTTTATCAGGCAATCCAACTATCGGTGTTGGGGTAGTAAACCTTGCTGAAAAGAATTTTGGCCTGGTTATCGGAATGCCTGACATGGGAAAGCTTCGGACCTTTGAACACTCAGCCGGTGAGATCTACCTTACTCAGGCAACCACTCCAATGGAATACTACCTTTCCCGGGGACTGGATTTTCTAAGACCAGGCGGATTATTTATATCCTTGGACCGGGTAGATCCCCAATCGGGGCAACTACTATTTCTTCAAACAGCCATGACGGTATGCAAGGAAACGATTGCTCAAGAAGCAGACATCCTGGATGCGTTCCGGTTACCCACCAGTAAATGGTCGGGGCAGGAAATCAACAGTGAAATCTTAGTGTTTCGGAAAAATTGGTCTCACTGATGGTCCGGCCAATCAGCCAAGCTGGGAGGGGATTCGTCCCTAAGGTTAGTCGGGCGGTCTTACCGGCCGGGATCTCCTGATCCACTGCCAACATACTTAGTTTTGCCTCCACCCTCAGGCGTTCATTCCACCGGGCTCACCAGGCAATTCCTCACTTTTTAACATGTTGCCTTTACAACTGAATAGGCCACAAGTTGCTATCAGTCATTAAGATAGCGGATCGGATTCGATTCCGATATATGTCCTAAGGGGGGGGCAGTATCCCGGAACAAGGGGTCAACATCGTCCGGAATAGGGGGTCAGGATGCGCCGGAATATACAGCTAAATACTTTCATGTCAGCTTATCACCTGTTTTATTAAGCTCATGATGTACTCCAAGTTCGCATCATCTTTAACTATGATTTGATAATCACCATTTCCCCAGTGGCCTACGTTTGTAATATCCTTGGCCAATTTTTTTGGATCATCTAATTGATCGGCTTTAGCATTTATTACAATTTTCAAGGATCTCTTCTGTATTAATATATCTGTTATGTTTTTGCCCTTTTTGAAGGCGATATAGACCTTCAGGGGTTTGATCTCGATACCATCCGCAAGGTTGAGAATAGCATTCCGAAACTTCTCGTACAGCTCAGCTATCTGATCTGAAGCATATTCGATGTGATTTTGCTCAGTATATACCATGATCTCTTCAGTGACTTTTTTTAGAGTCGCATTCTGTTGTGTCATCGGTTTGATGCTTTCTGCAGCTGCGGTTTTCTTGATTGGATTGATGGCAATGATGTCATTTTCGTACTGTTTAACTTCCCATAACTCAATGGGTAAGTCTTTGAAATTAGTGGCGAGAACTTGATTTTCCGTGAAACTCGGAGAGACAAATGCCACCCTTGTCTGTGACCAATCAACCTCATCGCGCTTCAAAGATCGTTTAAGTTTTTCATTGTGCTCGATTATAAAGTCAGCTTTGTTCTCTAACATCAAACTGAGATAGGTGAACCCTTGATCCACGACACTTAGGCTCCTATCACGCTTGTATTCAATAATTATAAACGCTCTCGATGTATATTCCGGTGATATTGACCCCTTGTTCCGGGATGTTGACCCCCCCGATAGGTTTACTCCGAAGGGCTGTCGTGTTTGAATGAACGCAAAAGCAAATTTCTGATCAAAACTATTTCTTTTTTCTCAAGGAGTCTCCTTTGAGAATGATTTTATGAGAACCGTTAAACAGCCGGTCCAGGATCGCGTCGGCTATCGTGCTCTCACCGATTACGTCATACCATTGTTCCAAAGGCAATTGAGAGGATATAATGGTTGATTTTCTTTCATGACGATCTTCAATGATTTCCATCAGCAACATCCGATTCTGGGTATCCAACGGTTGAAGGCCAAAGTCATCGAGGATCAACAGGTCCTGTCGTTCCATACGATTCATTTCCTTGAGGTAACTGCCATCGGCCCTGGCTACTTTCAATCGGGCAAAAAGCCTTTGCGTATTGCAATAGAGGACTTTGTAGGTTTTCATACAGGCCTGGTGTCCCAGGGCGGAAGCGATGTAGCTTTTCCCCACACCGGTAGGCCCGGTCACCAGGATGTTTTCGTGACGGTCGATATAACTGCAATCGGTAAAACGCAGGATCAGGTTTTTATCCAGGTTACGCTGGGAGGTGAAGTCAACTTCCTCCAGGGAGGCCTGATACCGGAAGCGGGCATTGCGGAGACTGCGGTTGATCTTTCGGTTTTCCCGGTCTTCCCACTCGGACAGAACCAGCAGGTTGACCAGTTCATCCGATGTCAGTTGCCGGGTTCCACTGGTTTCCAGCAGACCCTGGTAAGCCCGGTGCATCCCGAAGAGCTTCAACTGGTTCATTTTCTGTAATGATGCATCATTCATAAGCAGGGATGGTTTTAAGAGTTAACAATAATATTCTTTGCCTCGTATGTTGTCATGAAAGGGTAACGTAGGTGGAATGGATTCTTCCGGTGTTGCGTTTTCGAGTTTCCGGCGCAGGATCCGGTCGATAAACCGGTAAGAAAAGGTGTCAAACTGGATCCCTTTGCGACAGGCTGATACCAGCCGTTCTTTCCCCACTTTCTTTTCCATCGACAAGATCCCCACGCAACTGCGGTAGGCCTGTTCGGGGAGCCATTTCTGATTGAGTATCTTGCGGATATAGACTTCTACATCCGGATCGATTCGGTGAGCCCAGGTAAGGAACTTTTCCGGACACCAGCCTTTGACAAATCCGTGCTGGGATGATAAATGTTCTTTGACGGTGGTATACTGATACGACCGGGTATCCCGGACATGCAGGGCGATCTGTTCGTGTTTGCAATAGATGGCCACCCTCCGGGCGGTATAGATGAGTTTCACCTTTTCTCCGATAAACCGGTACGGAACACTATAGTAATGATGATCGTCGCTGAGTTGTACGTGCCCGTTCTTCATCACCTTGACCAGGCGGAACTTCCGGACCTCGAACCGCTCCAATGGCAAGGGAGTCAGGGCTGGCTGTTCTTCCTGCTGAAAACGCTGAAGCCGGCTGTAGGATCTGCCCTGGAAAGGTACCTGGTTATGTTTGGTCAGTTCCTCCCGGATGGCTTCATTGAGCTCGGCCAGGGAGAAAAAGGTCCGATCCCGGAGAACCGCAAAAATCCGGGTATAGATCAGATTGACGTAGCGTTCAACCAGGGCCTTGTCCCTTGGCTTCCGGCTCCGGGTCGGATATACGGAAGTTCCATAGTAATTGGCCAGTTCCAGAAAAACCGGATTGATTATGGGTTCATACCGGGACGCTTGGGTCACGGCAGCTTTCAGGTTGTCGGGGACCAGGGCTTGTGGAACCCCTCCCAAGTATTCCAGCGTGTCAACGGTCGCCTGCACCAGATCCTCGGTTTTCTGACTGGGTACGGCTTCCACAAAGGTTAGTTGACTATAACCGAGCACGGCTACATAAACTTCTGCCGGGATGATCTCACCCGTAGAACGGTCTACATAATGCAGGTGTTTGCCGGTAAAATCCATGAACAGTTTTTCTCCGGGTACCATCCCAAAATGAAGCGAAGCATCCCGCTTGTCCAGGTGCTGTTGCAAATAGTAGCAGAACTGAGAATAGCTGTATCCCTGCGGCTCCTTTTCCTTGTATTCTTGCCAAAGCAGCCAACGGTTGACGCCTTTCCGCTGCAGTTCCCGCTCCAGATAGGGCAGCTGTCGTTCCAAACCCTTTTGACGGCTATTCGCGTTAACGGACGGATCGGTCAGCAGCACCTGTTCCAGGGCTTCGTCCTCCAGTGCCAGAAGATCCTCCGGATCATACCCTTTGCGATCCAGGATCTCCATATACTTCTTCATCGTGTTTTTCGATCCACCTACTGAGCGGGCAATGGCTTTTATGCTTGCCCCCTGTTGCCGAAGCCGGATCATTTGTTTTAATACAGTCATACTCTTGCATTTTCCTGCCATGGCGTTCCGATTTGATTTGTTACGGCAAATCAAACCATTTTCAGCAGACAGTCAGGGGGGTCAGAATGCCGGAATGGCAGATCCAGGACCGGTAAGGGAAAACATGCCATTCCGGCATATTGACCCCCTCCTTCTCCGAAGTAAAACCAAGAATACCTGGCAACTAACCTCCTAATGGGTCCTCAAGGGGGTCAGTATCCCGGAACAGGGGATCAACATCGTCCGGAATAGGGGGTCAGGATGCCCCGGAATATACAATAA
>CAZJNQ010000133.1:2649-4243 GCA_964547475.1 uncultured Porphyromonadaceae bacterium | reverse complement strand
ATCATCATGCTCATCGGGCTGGTAACCAAGAACGGGATCCTGATCGTGGAGTTTGCGAACCAGCGGAAAGCGACCGGGCTCGACAAGGTGGAAGCCGTGCAGCGGGCGGCTGTTTCCCGCCTGCGCCCGATCCTCATGACCTCGTCGGCCATGATCCTGGGCATCCTGCCCATCGCACTGAACCTCGGTGCGGCGGCCGGAAGCCGCCAGTCACTCGGCATTGCCGTGGTTGGTGGACTGTTCTTCGCAACCTTCCTCACCTTGTACTGCATCCCGGCCATCTATTCCTATCTGTCAAGGAACCCCAAACTGGCAGTCATTGATTATACCGAACTGACCGTTTCGGCACCACCTCAGGACAGGACCATGTAAATATCAGTTGATGAAAAAAACAACAGCGACGGTTTTAGGTTTTTTCCTCCTGGCAGGCGGAATCCACAGCCAGGAACTATTGACACTCGACCAGGCGGTGTCGATCGGGCTGGCCAACAACTACGGGATCATCATGTCAAGGAATGCCGCCGAGACAGCGAAAAACAATGCCACCAGGGGCAATGCGGGCATGCTGCCCACGGTGGGCGTGAATGCGGGCTATACGAAAGCCCTGAATGACGCCAGGGTGAAGGTGGCCACCGGAAATGAACTCGATAATCCCATGGCCCTGTCGGACTTGCTGTCCGGGGGGGTCGGCATTAACTGGACCCTTTTCGACGGGCTGAATATGTTCATCACCTATGATAAACTGAAAAAGATTGAGGAGGCCAGTGAACTGAGCGGCAGGATCACGATCGAAAACACGGTTGCCAGGATCATTGCCGGATACTATGATATTGTCCGGCAGGGCAAAATCAGGGATATGCTCAATGAGCAGGTGGAGATCTCAAGGTTCAGGCAAAATCTGGCGAAAATGCGCTATGAAACCGGGACCGGTTCGGAAATGGAATATCTGAAAAGCCGCGTGGAGCTGAACGCTGACCTGGCCAGTTTTTCCAGCCAGACGACCTTGTTTGAGAATGCAAGAACCACTCTTAATGACGTGCTGTCGAGGGATATAGCAACCGCCTTTAGTGTGGCTGACACGATCCCGGTGGAAGAGGTGCTAAGCTATGATTCACTGTTAACGGCACTTAACAGCGCGAACCGGCAGCTTCAACTGACCGACAAGAACAGGCAGATCGCTGAGCTCGATGTCAGATCGGCCCAGGCCGGCCAGTGGCCCACCCTGAATTATCATGCCGGATACAACTATTACCGGAATGAAACGGAAGCCAGCTTCATCCAATATAACCGCTATTTTGGACCCTCAATGGGGCTGACGCTGAACCTGAACATTTTTGACGGCCTCAACCAGAAGCGGAAATACAAGAACGCGATCCTTTCCCTGCAGTCCTATGAGCTGGCGGTGAAACAGATGGAGAGCCAGCTGCTCGCCCATCTCAGCCGGATATTCAATGAATACGGGAACGGATTGGAAATGATCGGTTTTGAAAGGGAAAATCTGCAGCTGGCAATCAGGAACATAGAACTGGCCAAAAGCAGTTACGAGATCGGGTCCATATCATCCCTTCAGCTTCGCGAGGTCCAGCAGGACCTG
>CAZJNQ010000133.1:0-2549 GCA_964547475.1 uncultured Porphyromonadaceae bacterium | reverse complement strand
CAACTGTCGGTCATGTAGTAGCCGGCCCTGCCCAGCGGGCTTTTGGCCGGAGGCCGGCCGCGCATGCCGCCCAGCGCGAAAAACTCGGGCAGGATGCCCTCGCTCCAGAGCCCCTCCGCAATCCATTCCTCATAAGCTGTCTCCAGGTAATGCAGGTAGTCCGGAGCATGGATTTTCCTGAAATGCTCCATCCCGAGAGCTTCCGCCCTGACGAGCCGCACTGTGGGAACATCCATCAGGGATTCATAGATCAGTTCAGCCCGTTCGGGCGACTCCCCGTATGCGGCTACCTGGTTCGATATGAACTCCTTGGGCGGATCGTGCAGGATGTGTTGCGGAGAATAGACTGCGATCATGTCAGGATGCTGACCGGGATTATTCGATGATATTCGGATCGAGCTTCCTGATGTAGTTCAGAAGGTCCTTGGCCATATCGCTTACCAGGCAGATCTTGTCGTAATCCAGCTCCACGTTGTTCAGGTACTGAAGGATCAGTGCATCACCGATCCTTGATTCAGGCATGATCCCGGCAAAGAAGAAACCGGTCTTCTCAATCTCCGCGGTCATCCGGTAGGTCAGCGGATCTTCCAGGCGAAGGAACAGGTTGACGGCAGCAATGCCCTGCACGCAATAGCCACGCAGGAGCTTGCGGATCTTCCTGATCACCTCCGGACCGTAGCTTGCGATAAAAATCTCCGCGCAGCTCTCCAGTTCATTCACTCCCGTATGAATGACTGATTCACCGGAAGCAGGCAGGGCCGGATCGGATTTGGGGACCAGGTAATTCTGTGTAGCCCCGATGTAGTTAAACAATCTGGCAATCATTTCCTTATGATGGGCCGGCGCATACAGGTTGTGGGGAACGGGGGACTCCATGTAGCGGAAGCCAAGCGCCACGCTGATCCGCTGGGATGCATCCTCGATGCCTTTGAATTTCCAGGAGGCGGGACTGGTAGCCAGCAGCAATCCGCAGTCGTTGATCTGGAATTTGATCATGGATTTCTGCGTGAATGGATGGTTGGTGACCGCATACGCATATATACCCCGGAGCTCACGCTTTTTAGGTACCTGGAAAAGGTAATCCACCATCCGGTTCAGTGCACCCTGTCCCCTGAATTCTACGTTCACGAATACAAAAGTGAGCTCCGCGCAGGTGTCATCAGGGTATTGGAACAGCAAGGCGGAATGGCCCATGAACACATTGTCTTTTGTAACTGCCACTACGGAGATCATCTCGGAGGTCCGGTTCATCTGGACCAGCCGCTCCGGATAATAGATATGGTCGTCAAAAAAGGTGTATCCGTGCGTTTTGTACGCGCACCTCGACACTTCAATGGCTTCGCGTTCCTCAAGGCCCCGCACGTCATACTCGATCTTTTCCGTTATGATGCCCGGTTCTTGTTTCTGTACGGTTGCCTCAGCTTCAGACTGTTGCCTGGCTGTTCCCGGCAGGTATTTAACCATCACTGTTTCTTTTCCATGCATCCCCAGGTTGCGGAACGACAGGTCGTCCATCATCTTTTGAATGAGATAAATCCCCAGACCGGAGGTGGACATCGAATCGAGGTTCTTCGTCAGGTCGAATTTCTTGATCTGCTCGGGATCGAACGGGATGCCCATCTCCTTCAGGGTGATTTTCATCCCGCCGGGGATTTTTTCGCAGATCACGTCGAAGGTGGGATTCTGCTCGTCACTGGCATGAACCATCACATTGGAAACCGCTTCTTCGACGGCGATATCGATCTGCATCAGTTCATCGCCGGAAAAACCGACTGTTTTGGCAATTTCCCTTACAAACGACTGAACCATGAACGAATAGCTTATCTTATTGGGAAAAGTCATTGAGATGGATTCATTATTTTCCATAAGAGATTGTTTTAGGCCGATTTAATTATTCCACAGGTCAGGAGTCAGTCTAAAGATAATGTATATCAACCGTAAACAAAACATACCGATGCGGCCGGCTATTCAATAACAACCTTCCTGATCTGTAACTCTTTGCCGTTGTTGGCTTTCAAAAAATAGATCCCCTTGGCCAATTCGCTGATGTCGACCTCTTCGCGGATGCTGTATGCGGCTGGTATTTCATTACGGTAAACCACCTGCCCCCGGAGGTTGACCAGTTCCAGCGACAGATCGGTTGGAACATCAAAAGAAACCACTACGGTAAACCTGTCCCGGGTAGGATTCGGATAGACAATCAGGGAATTCATTAATTCCTGATTTTCCACATCCGCGATACCTTCAAAGCTAAGGTTCAGCAGGTAGTCGATGGCTTGCGGAGGCGACCAGTTGGAAATAATTACATAGTAGGTCCCGGCTTCGATTTTCTTCCGGAAATGCCCTCCACTCAGTCCGCCCGTGAATGCTTTGCAATGTGTTTTGACTAATTCCTCTGTCGGGCATACGTCAAGAACATGAATGGAAGCGTAGGTCCCGATGATAGCACCGGTCAGGTAGCCTTCCTGCGGAAGGGTTATCGTGTAAACTTTGTCGTTGCCATCCATGTAATTATATTCCGGGGAACAGGGGGAGCTGTTATAATCATC
>CAZJNQ010000132.1:0-4334 GCA_964547475.1 uncultured Porphyromonadaceae bacterium | reverse complement strand
ATTGCCGTTATCAGGTAAATGTATCGCTTAGCTACCGGCGGCATGAGCGACAGCCAGCCGCCATACGTCAGGAGAATGAAAACACCCGCCAACGGCATGATCACCGGGTGCAAAAGGAAAGTGAGGATCCTGGCCAGCCGCATCAGAGTTCTTTTCTGAGGCGTGCGACAGGTATGTTAAGCTGTTCGCGGTATTTGGCCACCGTGCGGCGGGCGATCACATAGCCTTTCTGCTTCAGGATCTCGGCCAGCTTGTCATCGGTTACCGGATGCCGCTTATTTTCAGTTTCGAGCACTTCTTCCAGGATCTTCTTGATCTCCCGTGTTGAAACCTCTTCTCCGGAGTCGGTCTGCAGGCCTTCGGAAAAGAAATACTTCAGCGGGAAGATTCCCCAGTCTGTCTGGATATACTTGGAGTTGGCCACCCTTGAAATGGTCGAGATATCCAGACCGGTCTGTTCGCTGATGTCCTTAAGTATCATGGGTTTCAGGAAGGTTTCGTCGCCCCCGCTCTGAAAATAGGGCTTCTGGAATTCCATGATGGCGTTCATGGTAAGGATCAGGGTATGCTGGCGCTGCCGGATGGCTTCCATGAACCATTTGGCCGATTCGACTTTCTGCCTGACGTAAAGGGCGGCTTCCTTATGGTTGCGGTTCTGGCTGGCCTTTTTCCTTTCCTGATTATAAGACTTCAGCATGCTCGCATAGACCGAATTGATCCGGAGGTCGGGGGCGTTTTTCGAGTTTAGGCTGAGCTCCATCACCCCGTCATTGTCTTCGAGCACAAAATCAGGGACGATCTGGTGGTGAGACTGCAGGGTGTTATCACTGAAAGCCCCGCCGGGTTTTGGATTCAGCCTGATGATCTCTCCGATGGCTGCCTTCAGCGAGGCATCGGAAAAGCCGGTCCGGGCCTGGATCTTGTCATAATGCTTGCGGGTGAACTCCTCGTAAAAATCCTGCAGAACGGTCAGGGCATCCTGGGTGGCTTTGCTGTTACGGCCTTCCTGCATGTGTCGTTCGAGCTGAAGCAGGAGGCATTCGCGCAAGTCCCGGGCACCCAGGCCTGCCGGATCAAATTCTTGGATCATGCGGAGAACCTCTTCCAGGCTGGCAACAGTGGTTTCAATATTCAATGAGAAAGCCAGGTCATCGACGATACTGGCGAGATCACGGCGGAGATACCCATCGTCGTCGATATTTCCTAAGATATAGTGTGCCAGTACCTGCTTGTGTTGATCCAGGATGCGAAGGCCAAGCTGGCTGGCCAGGTTCTCACGGAATGACATCCCCGCGGAGAACGGTATGTCGACCGTTTTTTCGTCGTCGTGTGAGAAATTCCTGGGATTGAGCCGGTAAGCCGGGATATCGTAAGGATCCTTGAATGCCTCAATGGAAATCTCATCCTTTTGCACTTCCGGTTCATCTTCTTCTTCCAGCAGGGTTCCCACCAGGTCGGGATCCTCATCCCGTCCTTCTTCCAGCACGGGATTTTCCTCGAGTTCTTTTTTGATCCTTTGCTCAAGCTGTATAGTGGGTACCTCCAGCAGTTTGATCAGTTGGATCTGCTGTGGCGAGAGCTTCTGGAGAAGCTTCTGCTGAAGGCGTTGCTTAAGCATTTTCCCGGTTTAGATTTCCGGACCGAAAATTACGGAATATTTCAGAATTCCGCGTTACGGGGAGTGCGGGGGAAAGGAATGACGTCGCGGATATTGCCCATTCCGGTGACGAACAGGATCAGCCTTTCAAAACCCAGTCCGAATCCTGCGTGCGGGGCTGTTCCGAAACGCCGTGTGTCGAGGTACCACCACATGTCTTTTTCCGGGATGTTCTGTTCACGGATCCGTTGTTCGAGCTTATCCAGCCGGTGCTCTCGCTGCGAACCCCCGATGATCTCGCCGATCTTCGGGAAGAGAACGTCCATGGCTCGAACGGTGAGATCATCCTCGTTCAGGTACATGTAGAAAGCCTTGATCTTTTTTGGATAATCGGTGAGGATCACCGGTTTCCTGAAATGCTTTTCCACCAGGTAACGTTCATGCTCAGCCTGGAGATCGCATCCCCACGAAACCGGGAATTCCCATTTTTGTCCCGATTTTTCCAGTATCCCGATAGCTTCCGTGTAACTCATCCGGATAAATTCATTATCAACCACGAATTTCAGCCGTTCAATCAGTTCACGGTCATACATCTGGTTAAAGAAAGCCAGGTCATCGACGCAGTTCTCAAGGGCATACCTGACTAAATATTTCAGGAAATCCTCAGCCAGGTCCATATTCTCCTTGATCTCATAGAACGCCATCTCGGGTTCAATCATCCAGAATTCGGCCAGGTGGCGCGGGGTGTTGGAATTCTCGGCCCGGAAGGTGGGTCCGAAGGTATAAACCTCTCCCAGGGCCATGGCTCCCAATTCACCTTCCAGCTGGCCGGAAACCGTCAGGTTGGTCGGCTTGGCAAAAAAATCGAGGTTGTAGTCAATTTCCCCCTCGGGTGTTCTGGGCGGATTGCCCAGGTCGAATACGGTTACGCGGAACATCTCTCCTGCGCCTTCCGCATCGGAGCCGGTTATGATCGGTGTATGAAGGTAATAGAATCCTTTGTTGTTGAAATACTTATGAATGGCAAAAGACATGGCATGGCGAATCCTCAGGATGGCTCCGAATGTATTGGTGCGGGGTCGGAGGTGAGCGATCTCCCGGAGGAATTCCATGCTATGGCCCTTTTTCTGAAGCGGATAGGTGTCGGGATCGGCCGGACCGTAGATTTCTATCTCCTGCGCCTGGATTTCGACCGGCTGGCCGCTGCCCAGGCTTTCGACCAGCTTGCCCACTACCCGAAGGCAGGCTCCCGTAGTGATGTTTTTCATCAATTCTTCGCCGAACTGTTCAGGATGGGCAACCACCTGGATGGTATGGATCACGGAACCGTCGTTTAATGCGATAAAGGCAACATTCTTGTTTCCGCGCTTCGTGCGCACCCAGCCTTTGGCAACCACTTCCTGTCCTTCCGGCTTCATCGCCAGGAGTTCCTTAACCTTGGTGTGCGATAGATGAACCATTCTTGTTGAGTCTGATCAGAGGGCAAAAATACGGTAAAAAGGCAGAAGGCAGAAGGCAGAAGGCAGAAATTAGTAATAAGAAATAAGGAAGTAAGTATGTAAGAAGTTTTATGACTAACCCCAGGCTTCAGCCTGGGGGGAAATGGTGTGGGTGTAAGAGTTATGACTAACCCCGGACTTCAGTCCGGGGTGAAGGAAGGTATGGGTGCTGGTCTACCGCTCCCGGTAAATGACCGCCAGCACTACTTTCCCTACCGCTTCCAGGGTCTCCCTGCTGATGTTGCCCAGATTGTCATTATGGGTGTGCCAGGTGGCGGTGAAAGAGCTTTCTGTCGAGGGATCCTGGTGGATGATGTCAATGGAAGGAATGCCGGCATATTCGTTGACATACCGGTGATCGTCAATCAGCTGGGGTGTTTTTTCAAAGGAGAACCACCGGCCTGCCCCGACCTGTGCGGCAGCGGCCCAGACTTTATCCAGAACCGACTGGGCGTAGTATCGGCTCACCTCTTCCTGGGAAAACAGTGCGTCCGGAGCCCCCACCATGTCGAGAAGGATCCCGAAACGGGCACTGTAGCCCGTAACGTGAGGATTTCGGGCCCAATAACGCGATCCCAGGCACCAGCTTTCTTCGGACCATTCAATATCCTTGTGTTCAGGAGGCCCGTAATCCTCCAGGTCGAAAAGTATTATGTCCACACCCAGCGGTGAATCCTGTTGCCCGAGCTGCCGTGCGATCTCCAGCAGCACTCCGGTCCCGCTGGCGCCGTCGTTGGCTCCGTCGATAGGAAAGTCTCTTTTGGCCGGGTCAGGGTCATGGTCGGCAAACGGGCGGGAGTCCCAATGGGCCATCAGGAGGATGCGGTTGTTCTTCAAGGGCTGGAAGCGCCCGATGATGTTATGGAAAGGCATGGTGGTTCCATCGAACAGCTTCGCACTGCCTTTCTGGACCATCACCTCGGCACCCGCCTCCTTCAACCTGATGCCCAGCCACTCGAGACAGGCAGCATGGGCCGCCGTTCCGGGAACCCTCGGGCCGAATCCAACCTGCCTGGCCACATAAGCATAGGCCGAATCAGCAGAGAATACCGGTACGGTGGCTACAGGACCCGGAGTGATTGCAGCTGCTTTTTTGGTACCGTCAGGCTTGCAGGAAGCCAGCAGGATCAAGGCCGGTATAATGAGAAGCAGTGGAGAGCGTTGCATTTATAGTGACTCGTGATTCGTGACTCGTGACTCGTGACTCGTGATTCGTGATTCGTGACTCGTGATTCGTG
>CAZJNQ010000131.1:0-4586 GCA_964547475.1 uncultured Porphyromonadaceae bacterium | reverse complement strand
TCGTGACTCGTGACTCGTGACTCGTGACTCGTGACTCGTGATTCGTGACTCGTGAATCGTGATTAGTAACACCGGGCCGAAGTCCGAGGGATATCATAAATTGTTAACCATGAAATACTTAGCATTCCTTACCCTGTTCCTGTCCCTGATGATGCTTCCTGTGTATGGCCAGGATGTGGATTCCACCAATTTGCTGAATGTGGGCAGTGACATGCCCGAGTTTTCCCTGGTGACCCTTGACGGGAAGACCGTCACTTCCGATGACCTGTACGGCAAGGTTGTGCTGATCAACTTCTTTGCCACCTGGTGCCTTCCCTGCAACCAGGAACTACCGCTGGTTGAGAAGGAGATCTGGGCCCGGTACAAAGAGAACCGGGATTTTATGCTCCTGGTGATCGACCGCGAAGAAACCCAGGACAAGGTTGCTTCGTTCGTTAAAAAGAAGCAATTCACCATGCCCTTTTATCTCGATCCCAGGCGCGAAGTCTACGGCAAGTTTGCAACCAAGTACATACCACGCAACTACCTGTTCGACAAGGAGAGCCGGCTGATGCTGGTTTCGAAAGGGTACAACAGGGAAGATTTCGAGACGCTGCAAAAGGAGCTGGGCGGGTTGCTGAAGCAGTAGAGGTTGATGTGCTAATTTGCTAATGTGCTAATGTTAGGATGTGAAGGTGTGAAGATGTGAAGAGGTGATGATACTTCCTTAATGCCTCATGCCCTTGTGCCCTTGTAACCTCGTGCCCCCAGACTGAAGTCTGGGGTTAGACATAAGTCGGGAGGCAGGGCCCCAGACTGAAGTCTGGGGATAGTCATAATAACTTCTTTCTTAATCACTTATTACTAATTCTTGCCCTTTGCCTTCTGCCCTATGCCTTTCCTTCCTGCCCTCCTGCCCTTCTGCCCTCTGCCTTAAGTGGTTTTTTCTCCTGATCTCAGTACATAGACTATTCCATATTCCTCCGACCGTTTTCGCCTTTCTTCTTCCGGCAGGCTTCGGAAACGGTTTTCGATTTCGTCCCATACAGTTGCCAGTAAGGAATTCACCTCTTTGCGGATCCCAGCAATATTCTCGTCGGCCCGGCGGCTTGACTTGATAGCGGTGATCTGGGCATAGTAGCTGTCGCGGAAAGGATCAAACCATACACGCACCCGGTTGATATTGGGCATCATGACCGGGATGCCTCCCGTCTTGATCCGCCGGGCTTCCCCTTCCACGATAAGCTTCCCCCAGTCAAGCACCTCCCTTTCACTGCGCATATCGGGAATCCGGTTTCCATAAGGTTCCAGTCCGTAAAACTCGCGGGCACTCTCGGGGATCTCTTCCCGCTGGATCGCGAGGTTCAGCACCTGGATGAAATGCGACAGATAGAGCCGTGTCTTGACGATTTTTGGCTGAAACTCCCTGTTCAGGGCAATCCGGTTGCTCCGGGCCTGGTTTTGCAGGTGCTTGGCCCCCTCCAGCCTGGCAATGATGTTACGCATCGGATGCAGGTGGACAATGGAATAGGCCAGCTTGTCTGGTTCAGTGATTTCAGCCATCCGGACAGCAGAATGGAGCGCTGCGAGCCGGGCTACATCGGTCGTGGGCAATCGTCGGTAGGGCATGGCTGAATATCAGGATTAATATAGGAAAAATGTATCTTAGTCCGAACGTAAATTTATACGAGATGTTTGAATCAACAGTATACAGCAACCGCAGGGCTCATCTGAAGCGTTTTGCCGGGAAAGGCATCGTCCTGCTCCCCGGAAACGTTGATGCGGCATTCAATTATCCGGCCAACCCCTATCATTTCAGGCAGGACAGCACCTTCCTCTACTATTTCGGTCTCGATCATGCCGGGCTGGCCGGGGTGATCGATCTGGATTCGGGGGAGGACTGGATCTTCGGGAATGACGTGGATATGGATGATATCATCTGGATGGGCACCCTTCCCACCATCCGGGAGTTGGCCGCGCTGGTTGGGGTAAAACATACGGCTCCCTATTCGGAGCTCGCAAAGGTGATAGACAGGGCGCTGGCCCAGGGCCGGAAGGTACATTACCTGCCTCCATACAGGGGGGAGACAAGCATCGAACTTGAGCGGTTGCTGAAGATCCCTCTGGCCGATCAAAAAACCCGGGCTTCATTAACCCTGACAAAAGCCGTTGTGGCGCAGCGTTCCGTCAAGGATGCGGGCGAGATCGCCGAAATCGAAAAGGCCCTCGGTACAGCCTATATCATGCATACCACCGCCATGCGAATGGCCCGGCCGGGAGTTTGGGAACAGGAGATTGCCGGTACCATTGAAGGAATCTCACTGGCTAACGGTGGCCCGGTCTCTTTCCCCGTGATCCTGAGCATGAACGGGCAAACCCTGCACAATCACGATCATAGCCAGATACTTGAAAAAGGACGTCTTTTGGTGGTGGATGCCGGATGTGAGACAGAGCTGCATTACGCTGCTGACCTGACCCGCACCATGCCGGTCGGAGGGAAATTCGACACCCGGCAGAAACCGGTTTACGAAGCGGTGCTGGCAGCAAACCTGAAAGCCATCGAGGCAACCCGCCCGGGAGTACTTTACCGGGATGTGCACCTGATGGCCTGCCAGACACTGGCCGAAGGCCTGAAAGCCATCGGGCTCATGAAAGGTGACATGGCAGAGGCAGTGGCAGCCGGTGCCCACGCCCTTTTCCTGCCGCATGGACTGGGGCACATGATGGGGCTCGATGTGCACGATATGGAAAATCTGGGGCAGATTCATGTCGGTTATGATGACGAAGTGAGGCCATCGAAACAGTTCGGCCTGGCCTTCCTGCGCATGGGACGGAAGCTCGAACCCGGATTCGTCATCACCGACGAACCCGGATGTTATTTCATTCCTGCTCTCATCGATCAGTGGAAAGCCGCGAAGCTGCACGCTGAATTCATCAACTACCCAGAAGTGGAGAAATACAAGAACTTCGGGGGCATCCGCATCGAAGACGACCTGCTCGTTACCGCATCCGGCTGCCGGGTGCTCGGAAAGCCGGTGCCGAAAAGCGTTAGCGAGGTGGAAACAGTGATGGGAACGTGAACCTGAAGGCAGAAGGCAGAGGGCAGAAGGCAAAAAATAGGAATAAGAGATAAGAAAGAAGGACTTCTATTATTTATCGTTGTTACACCCCAGACTGAAGTCTGGGGATAGTCATAAACACCTATTCCTTAATTACTTATTACTAATTTTTGCCTTCTGCCCTTTGCCCTCTGCCTTATTCAGACATTACTTAATGAAACAATCTAACTACAACCTGTATCCCTCAATCAACCTCACAGATACACAGATCTGGTCGGGCTGGCCAGCCATTGCTGAACATCTCCTGTCGGATGCCAAAATCAGGGACAACAAAAGGAAAGTAATTGTTATCGAATGTTATACGGGCATCCTGTATGACGATCTGCTGGCTGGCCTTTCTTTTCTTAAACCCGATCTGCTCATTGATTCGCGCCTGGCCTTTAAACCCGAATCCGAAATCCGGGATCTGACCTATCCCGATGTTACCAATGATCCGATTTTCGGCCGGATGACGCGGATGGACATCGCGGATTTCATGGATCGGGATAAGCTATCGGATATCAGATATCGGATGTCGGATGCTGGATATCGGATGTTGGATTCGGGATCAGGGATCGTGGTGGTTTTTGGTCCGGGTGCTTCGATCATTGCGCGAAAGTGCGACTTGCTAGTATATGCCGACATGGCACGCTGGGAGATCCAGCAACGCATGAGAAGGGGCGCTGTTACCGGGCTGGGCGTCGATGATCACGGTCTGGATTTCAGTGAGCAATTTAAACGGGGATATTTTGTCGACTGGCGGGTCTGCGACCGGTTGAAAGAAGAGCTCTTCGCAAGCGTAGATTATTTTTTGGATACCAACCAGGCCCGGGAACCCAAACTCATGGGCGGTTCCGACTACCGGCAAGGTTTGAAACTAACAGCCGGGAGACCTTTCCGGGTGGTGCCCTATTTTGATCCGGCACCCTGGGGCGGCCAGTGGATGAAATCGGTGTGCGGACTGGACCCGGAACCGGAGAATTACGGTTGGTGTTTCGATTGCGTTCCGGAGGAGAACAGTCTTCTCTTCAGTGTTGATGGAATCCGGTTTGAAACTCCGTCCATCAACCTGGTATTCTTTGAAAGTACAAATCTGCTGGGACGATCAGTTCTGGAGCGGTTCGGACAGGAATTCCCCATCCGGTTCGATTTTCTCGACACAATGGGCGGAGGGAACCTGAGTCTCCAGGTGCATCCGACGGCTGATTATATCCGGGATCAGTTTGGGATGCAGTACACCCAGGATGAAAGCTATTATCTGCTTGATGCGGGAGACGATGCAACTGTATATCTCGGTATTCGTGACGGGGTCGATCCCGACCGCATGATCACCGCTCTTGAATCAGCCAACACCATTGGACAACCATTTGATACAGAGCAGTTTATCAATATCTGGCCCGCCAAAAAGCACGATCATTTCCTGATCCCGGCTGGGACTGTTCATTGCTCGGGCAAAAATGCAATGGTGCTTGAGATCAGCGCCACGCCCTACATTTTCACCTTTAAGCT
>CAZJNQ010000130.1:0-4716 GCA_964547475.1 uncultured Porphyromonadaceae bacterium | reverse complement strand
GATAAGATCGATGTAATTCTCTGCATCCATGCGGGCGCCATTGAGAGGAATAAGATAAGGGCCGATTTCGGCATTACCTACGACGCGGATACGTTAAAGACCATTGATGATTTCAGGGACTGGGGGGTTGATGTAACAGCCGTGGTAATCACCCGCTATGAGGGCCAGTCGCCTGCCAAGACCTTCAAGAACAAGCTGGAACTGAGGGGAATCAAGGTCTATCTGCATTATCCCATAAACGGATACCCCGCGGATGTTGACCTGATCGTAAGCGATGAGGGTTACGGGGCCAACGAGTACGTCCGGACCACCAAACCGATTGTGATTGTCACGGGGCCGGGACCGGGGAGCGGAAAACTGGCCACATGCCTCTGCAACCTCTACCATGAATACAAGAAAGGGGTCAAGGCAGGCTATGCCAAGTTCGAAACCTTTCCGATCTGGGACTTACCCGTCGATCACAAGGTGAATGTGGCCTATGAGGCAGCCACCGTGGACCTGAAGGATGAAGTCCTGGTCGACCAGGATCATTTTCAGGCATATCATGTTCAGGCGGTTAACTATAACCGCGACATCGAGGCTTTTCACCTGCTGAAAAGGATCATCGAGAAAATCACCGGCGGTGAATCGATGTACCAGTCCCCGACTGACATGGGGGTCAACCGGATCAGCGCGGGTATCACGGACGACCGCATCATCACGGAAGCTGCCGGCCAGGAGATCATCCGGAGATATTTCCGGTGTGCCGTGGAATATGCCCTCGGCCTTGCGGACAGGGATACCCTTGACCGGGCCGTTGAGATCATGAACCGCGTGGGTGCCAGGGCAGAGGACCGTAAAGTGGTGACACCTGCCCGGGAAGCTGCCCGGGAGGCTCAAAAAAACGGAAAAGGCAATGAGGGTATTTATTCCGGGGCGGCTATCAAGCTGCCTGACGGAACCCTGATAACGGGCAAAAACTCACCCCTGATGCATGCCTCCTCCGCCCTGATCCTGAATGCCACCAAGCACCTGGCGGGCCTCCCCGACAACATGCACCTCCTACCCCAGAGCATCCTCGATTCGGTTACGCACCTGAAGAAGGACGTTCTTAACGGTAAAATGGCCAGCCTGGATGTGGGAGAAACACTGATCGTGCTGGGCATGAGCGCCCTGTTCAACCCTGCCGCGCAAATGGCCCTGGAAAACCTGAAATACCTTCGTGATTGCGAGGTGCATCTAACGCATATCCCCACGCCTGGCGACGAGGCTGGATTGCGGAAATTGAAGGTCAACGTCACCTGCGATCCCGCCTATACAAGCAAGAGCTTGTTTATCAGCGGGTAAGACTAATATTCACCGGCACCAACCCATAGAAGGGGTACCGGTCGGTTTTTGAAAGCTTGTCTCCCAATTCGTAATCCGGAACCATCCGGCCTGAGAGCTCATCCGGAATGGGATGATTGTAGTGGATATACCGGAACAGCAGCTTGGTGCAGGATGCCGGTCTTTCAGATATCAGCCTGAGCAAGCCGGCAAATTCCTCCTTCGACATCCAGTCCCCGATATTGGAAAGATGCAGTTTATTGAAACCGTCACCGGGATCCTGCAGAATGGCTTCATTGAACGACTGCAACCTGACCTCCAGGTTTTCATGATTTTTCCGGATCCTTTGCATACCCTCTGCTTTCAGGTAATCAGGCAGGGCCTCAGGGAAAAGGACCTCGTCAAAAAAGGAATATTGCAGAAAATAGTTCTCCCTGGCCAGGGTGGAGCAACAGAAATCCCTCAGCTTGCCATAGAAGAATTCCGCCATGTTCCGCTCGCCGCTGTGAGTCAGTCCCTGCGCCGAGATCCCCCGGGTCTTGTATATCCGGGGATGAAAAACCAGGCGGAAGATCCCGCGCAGGAGCCCGGTCGAGATGTGCCGGTCGAAATAGGTCTCCTGATCGCCAGTAGTATCCATCTCGAACAGCTTCATGAGGTGTTTCCTGCCCAGGAGCATCAAGCCCAATCCGTTGAACCGTGCAATGTATTTTTCAAACCGGGCAACATTGATGGGGCCCAGTTCGATTGCCGCCATGTTGCCGTTCCAAAAAAGCCGGTCGGCTGCCGGCAGACAGTCCCGGGCCTTTTCAAATAATTTCCTCCGGATTTCGGGAGTCGCTTTCCGGAATCCGGCCAGTGAAGCCGCCTCATCCGGATCCAGTGACATCACCGAAGCCAGTTTCAGCCGGGTGAGGCAATTTTGCGATTCCAGGACATCCACGGCAGTGATTTTCAGATCGAACAGGGCCAGCAGGTTCAACGGCATCTCGCCGGCACTGCTGATGCAGAGCAACCGGTCGCCATCGCGGAGGTCGAGAGCCCGGGCATCCACTCGGGAGTCTTCCTGCGAAATTCCATATTCAAACAGCGGTTCCATGATCAGGGTGTAAATGGTTGATGAACTTCCGGATCACCGTTCCCAGCTCGGCGCTATGGGTCCTGCGGTTGTTCTCAAGGTCGATATAGGTGCAGTTTTTGAGATTGTCGATCATCCTTTTCACGTCAGCGTGACTGTGGAAATGATCTTTTGAAGTCCCGACCATCAGGGCCGGGCAGGTGAGATATTCCAGCTTATCCCATATCTCATAGCTGGCAATACCCAGCGCGGTTTTTCTCAACCTCACCGGATCGGCATTGTCCAGCGACCGTGCTGATATCTGGTACATGTCGCGGTCTTCCTTCCGGTTGATCCGGAACTGCCAGATATACCATTTTGCCAGGGGTTTCATGAAATAAAACAGGGGAAGGTTCAGCCTCATGACGGCCAGGGCGATTTTCGGGTAATTGAAGGTGGCATTGGGTTCAAGCAGCAGGGCGCAACCGGGTTTTGAAGCCAGGTGCCGGTAGGAATCGACGATCATAGTGGCCCCGATCGAATAGCCAAAGAGGTAATACTTCCCGTCTTCCAGCCCGAGCAGGCTTACCAGGGCCGTTAAATCCGAGGAAAAGGCCTCCATGTCGAACCGGGCCGGACCGGTGATCCGGCTGACGGATTTTTCCCGGGTATCGACATAGTGAATGGTAAAATCCCGGGTAAGCTCGATCAGCGTTCCCTTGAATCCCTCGATCACCGACGCCAGTCCGGAAATAAAAACGATGGGATGATGCTGACTTCCGCCGGGAGGCGTAAAAGTCACCACCTTCAGGGCAACATTCTCACTGACATCGTACCAATGTTCCGAACACCGGGTCCCGGGCCAGCAGCAATCCGGATAGACAGTATCAGTATCAACCTTGGTTTTGGTTTTCACTAACAGGTTTTTGGTGCCACTTTGTTCTATACCCGACAGCAAAAGTTACCGGTTTTTTTCCGTTCCGCCTGTGAATATTGCCTCCATATGATAAAACCGGATAAAAATGTTGAGAACTTTAAGGATTCTACCGGGTTGAAACGCTGTTATCAATCACGGGCGAATACTGAAACTCAAACAAAAACGCTATGAAGGCAATTATTTTCGATGAGGGATTAAGGTTGTCATCTGATGAGCCAAAACCTGTTCCGCCGCGGGGAGAAGCACTGGTCAGGGTTTTGCTGGCCGGGATCTGCAATACCGATATCGAGATCACACGGGGATACATGGGGTACCGCGGGATCCTGGGACACGAGTTCACGGGTATTGTCGAGGAGATCAACGCCGGTGACCGGAGCCTCCTCGGGAAAAGGGTTGTGGGTGAGATCAACTGCGCCTGCCACCGGGATGATTGCGCGTTTTGCAGGCAAGGCCTGGGCCGCCATTGTCCCAACCGTACGGTCCTGGGGATCTTCGGGCGGAACGGCTGCCTGGCCGAATACCTCACATTGCCCGTCGAAAACCTGCTCGAAGTTCCCGGGTCGGTGACGAGCGAGATGGCCACCCTGACCGAACCACTGGCTGCCGGTTTCGAGATCCTGGAACAGATCAGGATCCTGCCGGGTCAGGAAGTTCTGATTGTCGGCGACGGCAAGCTCGGGCTGCTGATCAATCACGCGCTTTCGACCACCGACGCGCGTATAACTCATGTAGGGAAACATGCCGACAAGCTGAGAATTGCGGAAAGGAACGGGAGCGAGATTTTTCTCCTTGACCGGATGCCTCAGAAAGAGTACGACATCGTGGTTGAAGCCACGGGAAGCATGACCGGATTCCAGTTCTCCATCGGTCACACCAAACCTCGCGGGACCCTCGTTTTAAAGAGCACCATTGCGGCCGATCAGAAAGTTGACCTGGCCCCTGTGGTGGTTAACGAGATTACCGTTGTGGGCTCGCGTTGCGGATTGTTCAGGCCTGCCATCGATTACCTGAAAACGGGGGTTGACCTTTCACCGCTCATCCAGGCTGTTTATCCCATTGACCAGGGCCTGGAAGCCTTCGAAGCGGCCCGGACGAGAGGTTCCATGAAGGTGATGGTCCGCTTTTCTTAGACTGGCGGACCGGAATGGATGGTCTTGCTGAGTCACAGCAGGTTCCCTTCCCGGTCGATCGAGTGATCCAGTGCCAGGACTTTCGCCGGCAGCGGTCTTTCCCCGCTCCGCGCCACCGCGCCAACCAGGGACACGAACTCGGTCATTACGCTGTCCATTGTTTCACGGGCTACCCCGTAATATTGGAAATTGACGGGCATCCCGTTGCTTAGCAGGCAGACATCCACCTTTTTTTCCCGGCCATTAACCGGCAGTTTGAAAGTGATGACGGTTCCCAGCAAGGCGGA
>CAZJNQ010000129.1:0-4757 GCA_964547475.1 uncultured Porphyromonadaceae bacterium | reverse complement strand
CGGGTTGAAATTATCCGGGAAACGAATCAATTAGGTAGATCGATTAACACATCTCCACATTTCCACATTTCCACAAAATCCCATAATAAACTACCCATAGTTGTCAAATACAACCAAACATAGTGTAAAAACAACGATAAGTTGTTGGAATTAATTGAAATTCCGTATTTTAGCCCGGTATCTTTGCTGTGTCGAAAAAACTAAAAAAGATGACACAAATGGAAACAAATTGGATTGGCAATAAGATTGCCGAAGCACGAAAGAAAACAAATGTTTCTCAGGCACAGCTCGCACAGCGACTGTTCATCAGCCCGCAGGCGGTAGGAAAGTGGGAGCGCGGGGAATCCCTGCCGGATATTCTCACATTAAACCGTCTCGCTGAAATTCTGGGGGTGGATCTGAACTATTTTTCTGAAAACTTTCATTCTGTGGCCCATGATGGTGCATCAGCAGAGTCCATTGTTGCGGAACCGGCTGAAAGGCCATCCGGAAAGAAAAAAAACAAGCTCAACTGGGATATGTCGCGCGGGAACTGGGTGGATGCGGACTTTTCCGGATTGAAGAACCTGCATGAGAAATTCAATTCCTCCAACATGCAGCGCTGTCTGTTTATCGGTTCAGAGTTATCGGGGCTTTTGTTGAGAGGTAATAATGTGGCTCGTTGCGACTTTTCGGGTTCCGATTTCAGCGGCAGCCATATTCAAAGCTCCAACTTGTCGGGCAACCTGTTTAAGGGTTGTAAACTGCAGGAAACGGAGTTTTCGGCAAGTCATATCTCCGGCTGTGATTTTACGGATGCCGATTTTACCGGAGTGGTGGTCAAAAACGGGGGATTCGATAAGAATAAGATCGTTAATGCTACCTGGAACCGGTCCTCCTTTATGGCTTCCTACCTTGCCAATATTATCTTCGAGGGCACCGTGGAGGAGTGTTCCTTTGAAAACTGCGTCTTTGCGCGTGTGAAATTCCAGCATGCAACCCTGATCAATACGTTTTTTAAGAACAAGAGTTTGAAAAGGATCCGGTTTATTGACTGTCAGGTTGATCGGATGACCTACGCATTCCTGAAAAACGGGAAAGCCGATCTGACCGGGATCAGCATGATTGGATAATACAGGCGGCTTGCTTTAGTACCCGATGATTTTCTTCTCTTTGCGGTGAATATATCATGTAATCACCGCAATTTTGTGGTGAATGTCTGAAATAATGCCAAATGCTCCCCCGTTAAGCATCAGTCAGTAACTATGGAGATAGTCTTATGAAAAATCTTGAAAAGAAAATTGACGGACTGATCATCGGAAGCCTCTTTCCCCTGTCCCTGGGACTATTAGCGGTAACCCTTTGGTTTTTGATTGACAAGTCTGAGAGCAGGCCCATTATTTATTTAGCAGTCGGATTATTGCTGGGTGCATTAATTGACCTGAAATTTCTGAAAGGCTGGATTGATCGCAGATATAATTTGCCACTTTGGACAGTTGCTGCGATCTACATTGTCTATAACGTTTTAGTGTATGGTTTTTTCATGGGTCTGCCCGTTTTCAATGTGTTCCTGGGATTGTTAGCCGGATATTATTTCGGTAACAGGATCTGCTATACCAAAGATGATCCGGAAAGGACATCAAAACAGATAAACCAGGTGTCACTGTTTACAGGACTGATCATGGTATTTGTCTGTATCTCATCCGGATATCTTGCTTTAATGAGTGACGAAGCTGCCGGCATGATCCGAGAACTCCTGGGACTGGATTTCGAAGTTACCTATGCGATGATGTGGGGAATCGTATTGATCGGAGGATCTCTTCTGATTTTGACAACTGTTCTATTGACCAGAATCACTATGATAAAAGTAATCAGGTCCCACCCTCCAACCAGGTAGATCATTCATTCAACCCAAATAATCCTTCCAACCAAAACTCCTGGTTTTGGGTCATTCTTTGATAATTTCTCCTCATAAATCCCGCCCGGTCCTTGCGGCTTTTCCGTGAAAGATGACTTATTTTGGAGTACAGAAACAGCCTGCTTCCCATGAAATTCGAGAAGTTCCGGTTTAAGACGGGCAAGGAGATTACAGCGAAAGCTTTGGAGCTGGGAATTAAACTACCCTGGTCGGATTCGATCGAGCTATTGCTTCAGCCTGTTGAGATTGCCGGCATGGAAGTACCCAATCGCCTGGCAGTTCACCCG
Source organism: uncultured Porphyromonadaceae bacterium (assembly GCA_964547475.1). Taxonomy (GTDB): domain Bacteria; phylum Bacteroidota; class Bacteroidia; order Bacteroidales; family UBA12481; genus UBA12481. The sequence continues at coordinate 2,573 of CAZJNQ010000129.1, read as the reverse complement.
ATGGAGGGTTTTGATGCCGATCAGGATGGCACGCCCGGCGAGCTCTCTTTCCGGCGTTACCGCCGCTATGCCGCCGGAGGCAGCGGGATGATCTGGTTTGAAGCCTGCAGCCTGGTTCCCGATGGAAGGTCGAATCCTCACCAGTTCATGCTGACCATTGATAATGTTCCTGTATTCAGAAAGCTGACCGATCAGATACGTGCCACTGCCGAAGAGTCTTTCGGCAAGAACCACCGGCCTTTCCTGGTTCTGCAGTTCACCCATTCCGGCCGTTACAGCAAACCGGCGGAAGGTTTCCAACCGAAGATATTCTCCAATAACCCCATTGTAAACAATCACAACAACCACAACAATCACAACACACAACCCCTCTTCACCGACTCCGAAATTGACGCCATCAAATCGGCCTACATCGAAGCTCTACAGTTGGCCGAACAGGCCGGATTCGATGCGGTGGACGTGAAGGCTTGTCACGGGTATTTGCTCCATGAAATGCTTTATGCCTATGACCGCACGGACAGTCAATACGGTGGATCCTTTGAGAACCGCACCCGTTTTCTTACCGATGTCCTGGCAACAAAGACAACACTGGTGAAGTCGGTCAGACTGACCGCCACGGACAGGATCCCTTATCCTTATGGGTTCGGGATGAAACGTGACGGTTCGGCAGCAACGGACCTGGACGAGGTAAAAAGGCTGATCTCGATACTCTCTCCCGATGTCCCGCTTTGGAATATTACGGCCGGAATACCCAAGCTCAATGCCCATGTCGGCCGGCCATACAACCGCGGAGTGTTCAATGCTCCTCCGCCTGACGAGCATCCGCTGGAAGGGATCTCCCGTCTGATACATGCAACCGGAGAATTACAGCAAACGTATCCGGAACTCTATTTCGTTGGTACCGCCTACTCCTGGCTCAGGCAATACTTTCCCCATGTCGGCGCCGGTGTACTGCAGGCAGGGATGGCTTCCCTGATCGGCTTGGGCCGCAGTTCATTCGCCTATCCCGATGCACCCAAGGACCTGATGGATAAGGGCATGCTGGATCCTAAAAAAGTTTGTCTATCTTGTTCCAGATGCACGGAGCTCATGCGGAAAGGAGGACCGACGGGGTGCGCTGTGCGCGATGCCGCGTATAAGGCAGGAGGGCAGGAGGGCAAGAAGGCAGAAAGTAAAGTAATAAGAAATAAGAATGAAGGAGAAAGTAGATCGAGATACTGGTATGACTAACCCCAGACTTCAGTCTGGGGTGGGTGGTCCCTCGATCCAGAAGTCTGGGGTGGGTGATCCACCTGACGCGTCACGCGTCACGCATATCCCGGATAATTATCCGGGGCTACATCACGCATCACGCGTATTGATCGTGGGTTCGGGTGCCGCCGCCTTAGCTGCTGCCCTGAATCTTTGGGAACGGGGCGTGAAGGATATCCTGATCGTAACGGAAAAGTGGGGCGGGGGTACCTCGAACAATGCGGGCTCGGATAAACAAACCTATTACAAGCTGTCACTCGATCCCTCCATACCGGATTCAGCCAATGAAATGGCTGCCGACCTGAGCCGGGGTGGAGCCATGCACGGAGACATAGCCCTGTGCGAAGCCCAGCATTCCGTTCAGGCTTTTTATAACCTGGTGCGCCTGGGAGTGCCGTTTCCGCATAATGAATACGGGGCCTACCCGGGATACAAAACCGATCACGATCCGAGAGCCCGCGCCACCTCGGCCGGTCCCCTCACTTCGCACATGATGTTCGAATGCCTCGCCAGGAAAGTCGGGGAATACGGGATACCCGTCCGGGGCGGGATTGTGATCATTGAATTACTGACAAATGATACGCCTGAGGGTAAGGCAATTGCCGGGGCCATCGGGATTGATCAAAACAAAACAGGTGACGCCAGCCGGGGTATTGAACTGTTCTATGCCGATCATGTTATCCTGGCTACCGGTGGTCCTGCCGGTATCTATCGGAATTCTGTCTACCCCGAAAGCCAAACCGGTTCAACCGGCCTGGCATTAAAGATTGGAGCTGTAGCCCAAAACCTGAGCCTGTCGCAGTTCGGCATCGCCTCGGTGAAATTCCGTTGGAACCTGTCGGGGTCCTACCAACAGGTTATCCCCCGTTATTATTCGACCGAAAGGGAAGGAGGGGACGAACGCGAGTTTCTGGAATCCTATTATCCTGATAAAGAGAGCCTTTATACGGCGATTTTCCTTAAAGGTTACCAATGGCCGTTCGATCCGAAGAAAGTTGATAACCAAGGATCGTCGCTGATCGACCTGGCGGTACAGAAAGAGACAACTTCCGGACGGAAGGTATATCTCGATTTTACCCGGAATCCATCGGGATTCTCCATGGAAAAACTTTCCCCGGAAGCCAGGGAATATCTCGAAAAATCAGGAGCACTGGCTGATACGCCGATTGAAAGGCTGAAACTGATGAATCAGCCTTCCATCGACCTGTATCGCAGTCATGCTATCGATATTGAAAAAGAACCCTTGCAGATTGCCGTCTGCGCCCAGCATTGTAACGGAGGCCTGACGGGCGATATCTGGTGGGAATCGAATATCCGGGGAC
>CAZJNQ010000128.1:0-4858 GCA_964547475.1 uncultured Porphyromonadaceae bacterium | reverse complement strand
GCGCAACAAGGGGAAAGTCCTTTCAAGGGCTGAGATCGCTGAAAAAGTCTGGGAAATCTCTTTCGATACCGGAACCAATATCGTTGACGTTTATATCAACCTTCTCCGGAAAAAGATCGACCGGAATTTTGAGCAAAAGTTGATCCAAACCCGGATTGGCATGGGCTATACGATAGACTCTGAATAAATGGAAATCCGTTCAAAGCTCAACCTCCAATTCACGGCCATCGTGGCTGTCATCCAGCTGATCCTGTCGGTGGCCATCTATTTCCTGTTCGCCCAGTTCAGGATCGAGGACCTCTATTCCCGGCTGGAGGACAAAGCCACCAGCATGGGACAAATGTTGATGGAAATCGAGGAAATCGATACCGATCTGCTGAAAAAAATTGAAACCAACAATCCGCTCAGCCTCCCGAATGAAAAAACCATCATCTATGATGAACGTGACCGGTTGCTGTTTACCAATGATGACAAGGGAGAAATGAGGATCCATTCGGACCTGATCGACCAGGTGAGACTCAACAACCGTATCCGCAGCTCGTTCGGTGAATATGAAATACTGGGGAGGCTTTACACGAGCGCAAGCACACGAATTGTCGTGTTCGTTGGCGCCATTGACCTGTATGGTTTCCGGAAATTGGCCGTTCTCAAACTGATCCTGTTAATCGTTTTTATTGCCGGGCTGGTCATTGTTTATTTTGCCGGACGGATTTTTGCCGGACGGGCAGTACAACCCATACTGAAAGTAATGTCCCAGGTGGATCAGATCGGCGTAACCAACCTGAATGCCCGTCTGGATGAGGGGAACAGCAAGGATGAGATTGCCCGACTGTCGGCTACCTTCAACAAGCTTCTGGAAAGGCTGGAAACCTCTTTCAGGGTCCAGAAAAGTTTTATTGCCAATGCTTCCCATGAACTCAACACTCCCCTGACTGTCATTACCGGTCAGCTGGAAGTAGTTCTGATGAAAGCCCGTACAAATGATGAATACGCCAAGTCCATCCTTGACGTGCTCAATGAAATACGGAACCTGAATGTATTGTCCAAGAAACTCCTTATGTTGGCCCAGACCAGTTCAGAAGCAAGCAACCTTAACTTTTCCCCGCTGAGGATCGATGACCTGCTGTGGCAGATCAGATCCGATCTGGTCAATCGATACCCCACCTTCATTATCAAGATTGAACTGGATGAGGAGCTGACTGACGAGAATCAGCTTATTGCTTCGGGAAATGAGGTCCTGATGAAAACCGCTTTTGCCAATATTATTGAGAACGGTTGCAAGTACTCAGATAACCACCAGGTTGTGGTCCGTCTCTCGATGGTCGGCCAGGACCTTGTCATTCATTTCACTGACAAGGGAATCGGCATACCCGAACAGGAGTTGCCGATGATCTTCCAGCCGTTTTATCGAAGCCGGTCTGCCAAGAATATTTCCGGTCACGGAATCGGCCTATCGTTGGTTGAGAATATAATTATCCTTCACAAAGGTTATATCCGGGTCAGCTCACAGCCCGGGAAAGGTTCTGATTTTGAAGTGGGTCTTCCCCTGGCCCGATTAAAGAAATGACCCGGCTCATTTAATCCTTTTTTAATCCGGTTTTAATCTCCCCCAGGCTTCAAAACGTTATGTTCGCTGCAGAATCCAAGCGAATCCGGGATTAATCGATACAGGATTAATCAGGAAGAAACAGTTTGATTTTTGTTTTGGGGACATGGCTGATATATTCGGTCCATGTCCCTTGCCGTTTAGGGGGTATTCATCGTTCCATTCTATTCTATTCTATTCAATTCAATCAAATCAATTAATTTTATTGTTTCTGTTTTTCGTGATCCGATAATGTTTGAAAAACAAAATCATTATGGGTAATCATTCCGTGCATGACATTCCGAGAAGGGAATTCCTTTCCATGAGCATGAAGGGAGGCTTGCTGGTTGCCTTGTCGCCCGTGGCCCTGTCGAACCTCTGGTCCTGTGGAACTTCAGCTCCGCCGCCTGCCATCGCAAATATTGACCGTGAGGTCCTTGGCAAGATCCTCGCCAGGGCCCTGGCTAAGGGCGGTGATTTCGCCGACATATACCTTGAAAACCGGGTATCCCGGCAAATCATCATGCAAGAATCGAAATTTAAAAGCGGGTTGTACGGCATCGGCCAGGGAGCCGGTGTCAGGGTGATTTCGGGCAACAAGACCGGGTACGCATATACCGATGTTATCACTGAGGAAAAATTGATGAGGGCTGCCGAAGTGGCCTCCTTCGTTGCCCTGAACGGTTCGCCGGTCGAGCCGGTGGACCTGACCACTACCAAGCGCGATTCCTTTGTGACGGTCAAGGTTCCCCTGGGTGAAGTAGCGGATACACGCAGGATCGCGATCATAGAAAAAGCCAACCAGGCTGCCATGGATTTCGATCCCAGAATAAAGATGGCTGTGATTGATTACTACGATGAAGTGAGGAGCCGCGTGATCGCTACCAGCGAAGGTGTCTACCTGAAAGATGAATTACCCCTTCTGTTTTTCATTGTCCAGGCCATGAGCGATGACGGAAAAGCACGCCACATGGCCCGAGAGCGCCTGAGCATGCATTCGGGCTTCGAGATTTTCGATCAGGTTAACCCTGAAACAGTTGCCAGGAATGCTGCCAGAGAGGCTATTGCCATGCTCGGTGCGCAGGATGCTCCGGCCGGGATGATGGATGTCGTGATGCAGAATGGATGGGGTGGCGTTTTGGTACACGAGGCTGTCGGGCACCCGTTGGAAGCGGACAATATTGCTAAAGGGATCGGCGCTTTTACCGGGAAAATCGGAAAAAAAGTGGCCAGCGATTGCTTTACGATGGTGGACGATGGTTCTCTTCCCAATTTTCGAGGCACGATCAATTTTGATGATGAGGGCACACAGGCAAGGCGGAATGTGCTGATTGAAAACGGAGTCCTGAAAGCGTACATGACTGATATCCTAAGTGCCAGGCAGCTGGGAATGGAACGGACAGGCAACGGGAGGCGCGAATCCTTCCGGTACATTCCGATACCCAGGATGACCAATACTTTCATTGAACGGGGCCAGGACGATCCGGCCGGCATACTGGCCTCCACTAAAAAAGGCATTTATGTCCAGAGCCTGAGCGGGGGAAGCGTCAATCCGGTCACCGGAGTGTTCAATTTTACATGCCGTGAAGCCTACCTGATCGAAGACGGAAAGAAAACATCACCCATCAAGGGAGCTACCCTGATCGGTTCCTGCCTGGACGTCATTTCGAATATTGATGCCGTCGGCAATGACCTGGAGTTCGGGCCCGGCATCTGCGGCAAAGGCCAGGCGGCGGAAGTCTCTGCAGGGCAGCCTACCGTGAGGATTCGGGGGATCAACGTCGGGGGAAGCAGAGGATAAGGAGGAAGGAGAAAGGAGAAAGGAGGAAGGAGAAAGGAGAAAGTAATCCCGGGTGGAGACCCGGGAACCAAAATAAAAAGTATGGACTACAAAAAACTGACGGAAGAGCTGGTGCAGAAGTGCCTGAAAAAAGGAGCGGCTTCGGCAGAGGTTTATCTCGAATTGGTTCGAAACCTGACAATCAATGTTTTAAACGGTGAGATTGAAATCATCCAGGAAGCCTCATCCGCCGGAGTGGGTTTCCGTGTGATCGTGGATGGCAAACTCGGATTCAGTCATTGCAATGACCTGAATGACATAGCATTGGAAGATACTCTCGGGCGCGCTATTGAGTTTGCAAAGCTGACCACGGCGGATAAAGACAATATCCTCCCGGATAACAAGACTTTCAATCCCGTGGCTGATCTCTATGACCCGGAAATATCAAAGATACCCATGGACAGGAAGATCAATATGACCCTGGAACTGGAAAAACTGGCCATGGCTCATCCCGGTATCAGCAAAAGTTCAGGCGCCTCCTATGGTGAGGGGGAGTCAGAAGTGTTCATCTCTAATTCCAATGGGATCGCTAAAACAGCACGATCATCCGGATGCTACCTGGGGGTAAGCGTGGTGGCTGAAAAAGGAGAACAAAAAAATACGGGCGATGAAGGTTGTTCGCGTGTTTTCTTTGCTGACCTCAAACCACTGCAAGAAATCGCTGACAAGGCTGCCGGGAAAGCCATCTCCCTGCTGGATCCGGTTGAAGTCAAAACCCAGCGTGCCAGCGTGATATTCGATCCGGAAGTAGGCGCAGCCCTTCTGGGAGGCGTCATTGAAGCCATCGACGGAGAACGGGTCAATCAGGGAGCCAGTTTCCTGAAAGATACCCTGAATAATAAATTTGCCTCCGAACTCCTGACAATCATCGATGACGGCACCCTGCCCAAAGGACTTGCCAGCACGCCGTTTGACGGTGAAGGTGTTTCAACCGGAAAAAGGATCCTGATAGAGAAAGGCGTTCTGAAAAGCTTCATCCATAATACCATATCAGCTAAAAGAGCAGGGTTGACAAGTACCGGAAACGCTTCGCGCGGGGGTTATTCCTCACTGCCGGGAATCGGAACCCATAATATTTCCGTGGAACCAGGATCACATTCCCGGGAGGACATCATCGGCGCTACCAAGGCCGGGCTATTTTTGAAAGAGGTCACGGGATACGGGATTGATCCCGTAAGCGGGAATTTCAGCGGAGGCGCCAGCGGCCTCTGGATTGAAAACGGCCGGATTGCTTTTCCTGTCAAGGGACTGACCATAGCCGGCAGTGCGCAGGAAATCCTTAATGGGATCGACATGATGGGCAGAGATATTGACCGCAACCTGACCTTCGCCTCCCCGACTTTCAGGGTCAGGGAGATGCAGATCGGGGGAAATAAAGCGTGACTCGTGACTCGTGATTCGTGACTCGTGATTCGTGACTCGTGATTCGTGAC
>CAZJNQ010000127.1:0-4862 GCA_964547475.1 uncultured Porphyromonadaceae bacterium | reverse complement strand
TATGTTTAATAGTATTAATCTATCAAAAACGGTCAATGCTATTTAGGCATGGTCACATAGTCACTCATCACTCATCACTCATCACTCATCACTCATCACTCCTCACTCATCACTTAATTCAATTCACTGCTTCGTCCCCAATGGATACGCCAATCCCGCCGTCTTCATCTCGATCTTGACACCCTGCCGGGATCCTGATGTGTTGAAAACAGCCTGGAAATTAACTGTATGCCTGCCCTGTGACAGGGTAACGTCGTACTGCGTCAGCTGCCCGGTCTGGACTTTTTGCCAATTGGCGTCATAGAGGTAAATATAACTGCCGCCGGTATACTTGATATGATGATTGGCCGGGAGATCGAGTGGAATTTCCGCGGTGACCTTTCCGTCAAAATCAAAGCTAATCCCGGTGACGGAATTTTCAGGACCCGAGGAGAGGATGAACTGTACCGGCTGATCGGGATTGCGATTGTCGATTTCGATAGGCATGATCCCGATCCCGGGTTTGTATTCCGTCCTCCAGATCGTGTAAGGATAGAGGTTCCAGTTGTTCGGGCCGTCCATTTCAAGATGGAATTCATTATGGATGTCCTGCATCCGGTTTTTTACCTCGGCCGGAAAGGCCTGGGCCATTCTGGCCCGCTCCCATTCGCGGATGGCCAGCAGGATCTTGTCACTCATCCCGTTTTGCTCAACTGCAGCCAATGAAGTTACGAGTGCATATCCGGCATCAAAACCTGCAGAACGGGCCAAAAGCCATTCAATATCCTCCAGGCTGGTTTCTGGCGTCATGCGGAACCAGCCCAGCATAGCAGGTATCAGGTTGCGCCTGAAATAGAGCTGGTTCAGCAAACGATACTGTGTCTGGCTTTCCCTGAATCCGGCATACCAGGGTTCACCCCAGTTCATACGGGTGAACAGGTGCCAGAAAAAGTGTCCCGGTGTGCTGGCATCGGTGATCACCTGCCCCTGAAGTCCAGGTTTCAGGTGGTCATACCATATCTGGGTATAGCGTTGCTGACCATATTGGCCCATACCTGTCGACCAGTTGCCTTCCAGCCCGTCGAAGGAGATCTGCCGGCAGCCGGTCTGGTTGAAGAAATCGGCCATCCTCAGGCTCATCTCCTCTGAAAGCTCATTATCCGTCAGGAAGGTCTGATAGGGATGGTCCATCAGTTTACTAATGGCTGCACCCGCTTCATGAATCGCCGCTTCGGTCCCGAATGCTCCCCTCTCGCAATCTGTCAACAACCAGGGAGCCGATCGGGATACCTCTTTATACCTGATGATTTCACTGTCAACCACCACTGCATGCAAGGTGTTGTTTCTCATCTGGTTAAAAAACTTCGGATCAGCGATCTCAATGTCGCGGTCATTCATGCCGATGCCCTGGATCAGCGTACTGCTCCCGACTTTTGCCAGGCGCGGATCCGGGATTGGGGTAACATAAGGATCATTGGTCGTAATAAAATTCGACAGGAAATGAATCCCTATCCGGATATTCTCTTCGGCCGCCCGGTTCACCATCAGGCGCAGGGTTTCCCAGTTCTCCGGAAACTGGACCGGGTTGAGCTTGAAATGCCCCCAGGTCTCAAACGGTCCTTCGTGGTAAAGATATTTCAAACCAGCCTTCCGGGTCAGGGCCAGGGCATCCTCAAACTCCTTGATACCAAAATTCATGATCAGGTAGGCAGCGGTCGCGCCTTTGGCCGTTTTGCCCCATTCGCCGTCGAGCATCGGATGCGCCAGGCCTTCTGCCAATTCGATCTTTCCAATGGCCTCCAACGCATCTTCGGCCTTGCATCCGAAAAGGGCAACGGAGGAACCGGTGATCCCTCCGTCATCAAACGGAGGAGCCACGTAATAGTCATGATTCCAGTTGGGCACGATCCTTTCCTTGTTACGGTTCCGGCAGTACGCCTGTATGACGCTCCCGAATTTCTCCTTTTTGGCAACTTCACCCCGGTAAAAAACCTTGACCGAATCCGCGACATCAATCAGGCTGTTCGTCTCGAAAATGTCAAAGGAGGGCTCCACATCGCTTTCATTGGTCGGGTAACCCCCGAGCGTCTTCAGGTTAAGAGCTTGGATCCCAAGTGCATATATTGAATCTCTGACCACCCCAACCGTTTCGCCGATCATTTCCCCAATGATGGTCGGATAGGGACCCCAGACGATCAGGTCCAGGGAATCAGCACCTGTGACATTCCTGAGGGCCAGGACCAGGTGTGATTCTTTTTCCGTAATGGCAACGCTTGCCTGAATTCCTCCAGGGTATTCAAGGATCACTCCTTTGTCATCCGAATTTACGGTCATCATGACCGGTTCAAGGTATCTCCCTTCCTTTCGGATCTGCATCAACGGCGCCTTCTGACCGGTCGCCAGATAGTTTTTACTGGTTGATGGATCAACCAGTTTTACTATCTGTCCCTGACCGGAAATCCCGACGATTAATCCGGATGTTTTAAACTCGGTGGGCTTCGGGCTGCAGGCTGCCAGCAGCCCGATCAGAAGAAAGGGGATAATGTATCTTTTCATGAGGTTGCAGGTTGCTGGTTGTGATTGTTCTGATTGTTGTGATTGTTATGGTTGTTATGGTTGTTATGCTGGTTTTACTGGTCACTGGTCATTTGTCACTCGTCACTTTTGCGTATTACGTATCACGTTTTTTTGGTCACTCGTCACTCGTCACTTCTTCGCCACTGGAAACTCGGTCACTCTCAGCCTGGCAGCGCCATACGGCACCATTTCAATCATTTCAACGGCTTCAACCGTTTCGGCCGGTGAATAGGGTGTCTGTCCTGCACTGAAATCAACCAGCTCCCATCCGGGGATTTTCTTTGCTTTTACTTTCAGGATGATCGGCGGACTGGCATTCAGCGTTTCAAAAGAACCGGTCAGGGCGTTGTAAACCGGGTCTCCGGCATCGCCAAACGGATAGTCGCCGATCGGATTTATCACTATTTCAAAGCTTTTTGCCGGATCGGAAGGATCCAAAACGAGTCCGTAATTCCAATTGCCGGCCGGCTCGATCTGCCAGTCGGTCGAGCCCATATACTGATAGCTCTTCTTCAGGATCACCGGGGTATAGGTCTTGGGAATGCGCAGGCTGAAATAGAGCGGGCCTTTGGTAACGGAAATGGCATTGTGATAGCGGGTTTCCAGTTGAATATCCGATGTGAGGGTTAATTCGATCCTGTCGCCGGGTTTCCATAACCGTTCTATCTTCAGGAATTCTCCGGAGTGGGCAATAACGGATTCTCCGTTGACGGTGATCAGAGGAGTTGATACCCAGCCGGGGATTCTCAGGTATAGCGGACAGGTTGCCTGTTTCTCCGGATTTATCAGAATAACTACTTTGTCCTCAAACGGATAATTCGACTGAACCTCAATGTTTACCGGGACCTTCTTTCCAGTCAGTGCTTTGACTGTACAGGGTGCATAACTGACAGCAGCCAGGCCGCCATCGGGAGAAGCCATCCAGAGAGATTGGGTATATTTTGGCCAGCCCTGGTGACCGTTGGCCGTACAGCAGCCGAAATAAGGTTCGGTTCCATAGACATTGGATTCGGGATTATTGCTCGACCACTTGCGCCCGGCAACCGAGACGAGAACCTGGTTGGCCTGCTGGTCATACTGATGGCCCCAGTAGTCCGGTGTGCACGTACCCGGCAGGCTATTAAAGGCTAGCTTATCCAGCCGGTCGGCCATTGATACATCACCCGTAATTTCAATCAGGTTCTCGAGGGAGAACATGTATTCAACCACGGCGCACATTTCGGTTCCCTGCACCGGGCTCCGCCCGCTGAGGTGCTCGTCGCCGGAAAAACGGCCGCCTGCCTGGCCATGATGCTGATCCAGCTTGGTGATGGCATCGTAGGAGGCTTTCAGGTCAGCAGGATCACCGGACTGTTGGGAATAAATTCCGGGATATTTTACAGCCATGGCCACGTTAACCACATGCGCGGTCAGTCCGACGGCATCCCATTTCCTGGGTATCCTGCCATCGCGGGCTGCCGTCGAATCCCAAGGAAATTGTGTGAACTGATCTTTCCATGACCTGCTGTTTTCTTCAATCGACCGGATCGTTCTGAGAATCGTGGTATCACCGGTTTGCCGGAATAACCAAAAACCGACCACTGCATTCTCCATGGCGCGAACGCCCCGCCATTCCTTATCGGGCCAATCGGGGTCGGTGACTGCCAGATAGTTGAAATAGTTCTTGATCATGTCCAGGGCCCGGACATCTCCACTACCCTCATAATAGCTTTTGAGAACCTTCAGACCGACCGCAAGCGGCCACCGATCCTTATTCTTGTCCGGACCGAACCAGCCATTGGTCTGTCCGGAGGCGAGGATCGGCTCCAGCCAGGTTTTAACCTTATTGATCAGGCGCTGATCCTCCAACAGGTAAGCCAGCGGAACAAGCCCGTCGAGGTAATAGGGGCCTCTTTCCCAGGCTTCTTTTTCGCCTCCGTGCCAGGCCGATGTGATCAGATCGGGCCAGTATTCGTCGAGATGCCCGGGAAGCCCGTTTGCCTGGATCGCAAGCTGGTCCTTCAACCATCCTGCCGGTTTTACCGATCCCAGCGGAAGCTGGATGAATGCATTGTTTTTCAGAGGTTCACGGTTGGCCGGATAATTCGGCTCCTGCTTACCGCAAGAAAGACAGAATGTTAAGGTTCCTGCGATCAAAAGGAGTGGTACTCTTGACATTATCAATAAGGTTAAAATTCGTTTTGGGTAAAGGTAGAGAAATACTCTAAAAAGTGAAGAGTGATGAGTGACGAGTGATGAGTGATGAGTATCAGATTGACCATGCCTAAATAGCATTGACCGTTTTTGATAGATTAATACTATTAAAC
>CAZJNQ010000126.1:1785-4910 GCA_964547475.1 uncultured Porphyromonadaceae bacterium | reverse complement strand
ACCCCAGACTTCAGTCTGGGGACTTTCGAGTCACGAATCACGAGTCACGAGTCACCAGTCACGAATCACGAGTCACGAGTCACCAGTCACGAATCACGAGTCACGAATCACGAATCCATGTCCGCCTACAGTAACGACATATCGGAGATCCTGAAGTCAACCGGCTCCGGGAGGGAAGCGGCCATACCGGTGTTGCAGGCGATCCAGAAGAGATACAATTATCTTCCGGAGGAAGCCCTGAGGGAGGTTTGCAAACTGACCGGGATCACTCCTGACCAGCTCATTGGCATTGCCAGTTTTTATTCGCAGTTCCGGCTGCACCCGGTCGGGAAGCACATCATCCGGGTTTGCGTGGGGACGGCATGTCACGTGAAAGGATCAGGCCTGGTCTATGATGCTTTTCGGCGCGAATTGGAGCTGGCCCCGCACCAGGACACCGACGCGGGAGGGATGTATACGGTCGAGCAGGTGAACTGCCTGGGATGCTGCACGCTGGCACCCGTGGTCCAGATCGACGGGATCACTTACGGCCATGTTGCTTCCGGCCAGGTGAAAGGCATCCTGGAGGATTTTCAGAAACACAAGGGCAAGAAAACAAGGGGTCAGTTCCGTACCGGTGACGGCAAGGAGATCGAGGGGGAGATCCGCATCGGCCTGGGATCCTGTTGCGTGGCCAGCGGGAGTGAAGCCATCAGGGAAGCAGTGGAAGAAACGGTTGCCACCAATGGCTTGCAGGTTAAGTTAAAGCACGTGGGCTGTGTAGGGATGTGTCACCAGGTTCCCCTGGTAGAGATCGTGCCTTCGGGAAGCGAGCCGGTCCTCTATACCCGCGTGGATCCGAAGGACGTCAGGCAGATCATTGAAAACCATTTTGATCCGCCGTCCCTGTTACAAAAGTTACGGATCCGGGCCTTGAGCCTTATTTCCAGTTTCCAGGATGACAGCCGCTGGGAGGGACTGGAACGTTATTCGAGCGAGATGAGGGAGAAGCACATTTCTTCTTTCCTTGGCCGTCAGATACCGCTTGCCACTGAGAACAGGGGGATCATCAATCCCGTTGACCTCAATGAATATGAGAGCCACCTGGGATTCGCGGCTTTCAGGCGCTGCCTGTCGGATTTAAAGCCTGAGGAGGTCATCCGGGAAGTCAGTGCTTCGGGAATCAGGGGCCGTGGCGGTGCCGGTTTTCCGACCGGCAAGAAATGGGAGATGGTTGCCATCCGGGAAGCCCCGGTCAAATATATCATCTGCAACGGGGACGAAGGGGATCCGGGGGCATTTATGGACCGGATGCTATTGGAGTCCTATCCCTTCCGGGTGATTGAGGGGATGCTGATCGCGGGTTATGCGACCGGCGCAACGGCAGGCTATTTCTATATCCGGGCTGAATACCCGCTGGCCGTGAACCGCATCCGCCAGGCCCTGGAAATGTGCGGTAAAGCCGGGCTGACCGGGAGGAACATCCTGGGCAGTAGCTTCTCCTTCGATATTCATCTCTATGAGGGTGCCGGCGCCTTCGTCTGCGGTGAGGAAACCGCCCTGATCGCTTCCATCGAGGGGCGGAGGGGATTTCCTGCCCTCAGGCCTCCTTACCCGGCTGAAGCCGGGCTCTGGAATGCCCCGACGGCAGTCAATAACGTGGAAACCCTTTCGCTGGTCCCTTGGATCCTGCGCAACGGGGCGGGCGCTTTCAGCCGGCTGGGTACTTCAGGCAGCAAGGGAACCAAGGTCTTCGCCCTGGCCGGCAAGGTAGCCCGGGGCGGACTTATCGAGGTGCCGATGGGCATCACTGTCCGGGAGATCGTTGAAGAGATCGGCGGCGGAATTGCCAACGGCCGCTCCTTCAAGGCAGTCCAGATAGGGGGACCTTCCGGGGGCTGCATACCGGCCTTCCTGGCCGACACACCCGTGGATTTTGAATCAATGACCTCCCTGGGCGCCATGATGGGATCAGGGGGAATGGTCGTGCTGGATGATACTGACTGCATGGTGGATATCGCCCGCTATTTTCTCTCATTCACCCAAAAGGAATCTTGCGGGAAATGTACTTTCTGCAGGATCGGCACCCGGAGAATGCTGGACATCCTCGAACGCCTCTGCAGCGGAAAGGGTAAGCCGGGTGACCTGGACGAACTGGAGAAACTGGCTGAATGGACCCGGAAAGGGAGTCTCTGCGGACTCGGCAGGACTGCTCCCAACCCGGTCCTGACCACCTTGAAATATTTCAGGAACGAGTACGAAGCTCATCTCGAAGGACACTGCCCTACCGCCAGGTGCCTCGATCTGATCCAATACTCAATAAACGACAAGTGCATCGGCTGCACGCTTTGCGCCCAAAAATGCCCGGTCCAGGCCATTGAGTTCCGGCCTCATGAAAAACACGAGATCGATCTTGAAAAATGCATCAAATGCGATACCTGCCGTACGGTTTGTCAATCTGATGCCGTTATTAAATCCTGATCTGTACCGATGATCGAACTGACCATTGACGGACAATTGTTGAAAACCTCACCGGGGACCACCGTGATGGATGCTGCCGGCCAGCTGGGTATACCGCTACCGTCGATGTGCCATAACGGCGACCTTCCTCATTTTGCCTCCTGCATGGTGTGCGTGGTCAAGGACGGAACAGGAAGGCTCATACCTTCCTGCTCAATCAAGGTGACTGATGGAATGGTGATCACCACCCTGGATGATGAGATCAGGGAAGCCCGGAAGACCGCTCTTGACCTTCTGCTCAGCGATCATACCGGCGATTGTGAAGCTCCCTGCCAGCTTTCTTGCCCAGCCCACATGGACATACCACGGATGAACCGGTTCCTGGCTGCCGGGGAACTCGACAAGGCCTTTGAAGTGGTCATCCGTGATATTCCCATCCCCTCCATTCTCGGGCGGATCTGCCCGGCCCCCTGCGAAAATGCCTGCCGGAGAAAACCCATCGACGGGGCGGTCAGCATCTGCCTGCTCAAAAGGTTCGCCGGAGACCAGAGACTGGAGACCAGAGACAATTCTCACGCGTCACGCATCACGCATCACGCGTCACGTGTCACGCAAGTGGCCATTATCGGCTCCGGCCCCCACGGCCTCTCTGCCGCCTGGTACCTGCAACATTTTGGGTACCAGTG
>CAZJNQ010000126.1:0-1685 GCA_964547475.1 uncultured Porphyromonadaceae bacterium | reverse complement strand
TGCGCTGGGCAAGGATGCCGCGCACCGGGTCGATCAGCAGCTGACCGGCCGGGAGGTGACGGGCGAGAAACGCCTGTTCAATTCACGGTTCGGCAGGTTGATCCCCGAGGAGATCCCTGAATACCTGAAAGAATCCTACCCTACCGGCCAGACAGTTCCAGCCGGGGGGAAAGAAGGGGGCTATAGCTATGAGGAAGTGATGGCCGAGGCAGCCCGGTGCCTGCATTGCGACTGCCGGAAGAAGGACAACTGCCTGCTCCGGACCTGGTCGGACGAATATCAAGCGGAACAGAAGCGTTTTACGGGACCGGAAAGGAAGCCCGTGACCAGGATCATCCAGCACGACACCGTGATCTATGAGCCGCAGAAGTGCATCAAGTGCGGAATCTGCGTACGGATCACATCGAAATACAAAGAGGAGCTGGGCCTGACCTTCATCGGGCGCGGTTTTGACGTAATTATCGGGGTGCCTTTCAACGAAAGCCTTCAAAATGGCCTGACACATACGGCCGGGATGGCCGCTGAAGCCTGCCCGACGGGAGCGTTGGCGTTAAAGGAAAAAGGAAAAAGGAAAAAGGAAAAAGGATGAGAAGAGGTTTGTTTATGGCGTTGATGATTGGGATCCTGATAGGCATTGGGATGACGGGCTTTGCTGCCTATTCCCAGGATTGCTGGCCTGTTTTCCGGGGCGATCAGGCCCTGAACGGGATCAGCAGGACCACTTTGCCCAAAGAACCGAGACTGTTATGGAAATTCAAGGCATCGGATGGTATCAAGGCTGCACCGGTGGCTTGCGGCAACACGCTCGTCGTGGGCTCCCTCGATGGTTGGTTATATGCCCTCGACCCGAACGGAAAACTGAAATGGAAAGACAGTACCGGCAACAGCATTGAGGGAGCCGCCCTGATCCTGGATCAGACTGTTTACGTGGGGAACCTTTCCGGGGAACTTATCGCGTATGATCTGGCCACCGGGAAAAAGAAATGGACCTACAAAACAGACGGACAGATCAGCGGATCGCCCAATTGGTGGAAAGCGGGAACTTATACGAGAATTGTGGCAGGAAGTTACGATTTTTACCTGCATTGCGTCGATGCAGCCACCGGTCAGGCTGTCTGGAAATACGAAACTGACAATTTTATCAATGGAGCAGCATCCTGCACGGACGGCAAGGCTGTTTTCGGAGGTTGCGACGGGTTCATTCACCAGGTGGATATAACCAAGGGCACTGTCATCGGAAAGACCAATGTTGCAAACTATATCCCCGGATCAGTACCTGTCCTGGGAGGGAAGGCCTATGCGGGTGATTATGAAGGCGGCTTCACCTGTATCGACCTGGATCAGCAAAAGATGGTCTGGAGATATATGAATGACCAGGTACAGCTGCCCTTCCTGGCCAGTGCGGCCCTTTCAGGGGACCGGGTAGTGACGGGCAGCCGCGACAAGCACGTTTACTGTTTTTCGGCCAAAGACGGGAAACTCCTCTGGAAATACAACACCGGTGAACGGGTGGATGCTTCTCCGGTCATCTGCGGCGACCGGGTGCTCGTCGCCAATATGCGCGGCGACCTCATCATCCTCACCCTGGCCGATGGCAAACCCGCCTGGAGCTATGAGACCGGAACGCCCATAAACGGAAATCCGGCAGTGGCCGGAGGAAAAATATATGCAGGAGGGGAAGATGG
>CAZJNQ010000125.1:0-5038 GCA_964547475.1 uncultured Porphyromonadaceae bacterium | reverse complement strand
TAGGACCCTGCGATGTCATCGAACATCCGGGCATTATTACGCGTATCGGTTGTCAACGGCCGGTTATTTCTTGTTAATGAGGGATGCACTGGCCTGGGCGGTCGGCATGATGAGGACATCCTGGATATTCACATGCGCGGGCCGGCTGATAATGTAGTGCACCACGCTGGCAACATCCTCAGCCTGGAGGGGTGTAAATCCCTCATACACTTTTGCTGCCCGTTCCTCGTCCCCCTTGAACCGGACAAGTGAAAATTCCGTCTCAACCGCACCGGGGCAAACCGAGGAGACCTTGATGCCATGCTGGACCAGATCCTGCCTCATTCCTCTGGTCAGTGCCTCCACGGCGTGCTTGGTGGCACAATAGACTGCCCCTTTCGGATAAACCTCCTTGCCGGCAATGGATCCCACGTTGATAATGTGTCCCTTCTTCCGCTCGATCATGCCCGGGACCACCAGCCGGGTCATATACAACAATCCCTTGATGTTGGTATCGATCATCTGGTCCCAGTCATCCGTCGAGCCCTCCTGAATGTAATCCAGGCCAGCAGCCAGTCCCGCATTGTTCACCAGTATCCCGATCGGGCGCCACTCCTCCGGCAGATCCTCCATAAACCGTTCAATGCCGGATAAGCTCCTGACATCCAGTGGATAGGTATAACAGCTGGTTTTGTACTGGTCCCGGAGATAGTCACCCAATTGCTTCAGGTTCACTGTGCGCCTGGCCGTAAGGATCAGCCTGTACTCTTCCTTTGCCAGGCGGATGGCAGTTGCACGGCCGATACCTGAGGTGGCCCCCGTGATCAGGGCAATGGGCTTAACCGATTTGGAGAGGGGTTTCATGTGGACAAGTTTTTGGGACGATCAGGCGAAAATAATCCAATTTTCTAAAAGAGGCCGACATAGCCTATGTGAATTTTGCCGGCGGAAAGGTCAGGATTTTGTCCCCACTCCTGACCTAACGCAAAGATAATCCTGAAGATACCACCTGCTGTGCGGACCTGTCCACCCAGCCCAAAACCGTACGGAAGAGTGGCGGGAACATCGCTTTCCGCTCCCTGTTCCAGGTATCCCAAATCCACCAGGAATAAAATGTGGGAGGATTGGTTCATCAAGTACCGGAGCTCAACAGATCCGGCAATGAATCTGTTCGTGCGGTAGGTATCTTCGTAAAAACCACGCAGCATATCAACTCCGCCAAGCCGGTAAGTTTCGTTGTCCAGCCTTTTAGGCGTTTGGCGGTACCCGGCCTCAGCCCGCAAAGCAATAACCATTTTACCTGCGAGAGGCTGGAACCATTTCAGGTCTGCCGCAAGTTCCGACTGCCTGAGACCTATGGAATCCACGATCGTCTTACGGCCTGTCGATGCTTCAGCCAGCAGGCTGAATCCCTTTGACGGATTGACCGGGTTGTCCAGCCGGTCCCATCCCCAGGCGAGCCCGGTCAGCCAAACGGAATAGGGCTGCCTGCCGGCTGCTGCGGCAGCCGGCAGATCGGTCAGGATAGTGCTGGCCTGATACCGGTAAAAGAGATTTACATGATGGTTTACGGAAAAGGAATAGGGAACACCAATCTCCCAGAGGATGTTGAGATAGCTGGTATCCTGACGGTACAAATCGAAATAGCCCTTTAAACCAACCGGCAATCCCGCCAGCCAGGGTAAATTCAGCGAAAGGTCGAGGTGCTGGGAACGGTCCTGGTTTCTTTTCCAGTTAAACTTCCAGGATTCTCCCTGGCCGGCGATGTTCATCAGCTCAAGGTTCAGGGCGCCGGACAACGATACGGCACCGGATCCGGCTTTTCCGGCCGACAGGCCGATCCAGCCGTCGAAGCGGTTGGCCGGAGCTTTTGCGGGATAAACGAACAGGCTGGCCAACCGGTCATGGAATCCCACTTCGGTTGGCCTTTTCAAGGTCAGCCATTGGACGGCAGCAAGCCTGGAAGCGGCCTCCCGGATGGCTGCCTCGTTATAAACATCGCCGGAGCGGATACCCGTGATCCTTTCAAGTTGACGGTTGGAGATGCGGTACCCCGTACGGTTCAGGACGGAATCCATCCGGATCCTGTCACCCGGTCTGATGACCAGCCTCCCCTGCAGGATGGAATCAGCAAAACGGACTGTATCCAGCTGCACGTTGATGAACGGGTACCCGGAGTTTTCATAAAATCCTATGATCCTTTCCATCAGGGATTCGAGCGAACTGACCGGAACCAGCCCGGGAGCCGGTATCTTAAGTTTTTTAAGCAGTGAGGCAGTTTGTCCGGATGGATAACAGGGAATTGAATCGACCGGATCAAGCCTGACGGACTCCTGCCCGTACAGATGCCAGCAGGACAGCAAAACCAGAAAGGTCAACACCGGCCGTAACTTTCCGTTCACCGCATTAGTCCTGGTTGACCATGAATCCCTGTTTTTCCAATACTTCCAGGAACGCCCTGGAAAAGAACCGGTTATCCCTGCGGGAATAACGGTTATCGGTAAATATCTGAGCCAGGGTCTGCTTTCCGTTCAGTTTCAGAAGATCAAGCGTTTCCTGAAGAGATTCCTTATCCTGATAAACCGCGTTGATGGAGGTTTCGTCATAGTCCCTGTAGACCTCCTTATGCACTACACCGGTCAGGGGCAACCGGTCCATCAGCGGAGGAGTTTCATCGGGATAACCCATGACGATCGCTATAACGGGAACAACCAGACGGGGGAGTTTCAGGATCTCGATCATCCGTGCCGCCATCCAGGTGGCTGTGCCGAGGTAACAGATCCCAAGGCCTTCCTCCTCAGCGGCCAGGGCGGCATTCTGCGAGGCCAGCAGGGCATCGATCGCGCCGGTCAGGAAGGAGAGGAAATTATCATAACCCGGATCCGCATTCCTGAGCATACACCATTTGCTGAACCGGTTGAAATCCGCACAGAAAGTCAGATGAACCGGAGCCTCCAGAACCATTTCCTGCTTGAAATGCGCCTCCCATAGCTGGTGCCTGATGTCTGGATCGCGTGTGACAATAATACTGTAGGCCTGCATGTTTCCGGTGTTGGAGGCTCGCATGGCTGCGTTAAGTATGCTATGGAGGATATCCGGTTCCACCGCGTCCGGTTTGTATTTCCGTATAGATCTGTGATTGAGCATGGTATCAGCCATTCGTAAGATTTAAATATCAGGACAATAATAAAGATATTCCGACTCGTGAAAAATTACTGCCGTCATTTTTTCCATTTCCGCTTCGGTTCTGCATCTATATCAGGTGTAAAACCCAACCTTCAATCCCATGAAAAAAATGTTTGCATTGTTAGTAACGGCGGGAATGGCCGGTTATTGGATCCCCCTGGCCGCTCAGTATGCTCCCTCCGTTGGGGAGATCGTGATCACTGAGGTCATGGCCAACCCAGAGGCGGTAAGCGACGCCAACGGGGAATGGATCGAGCTGTTCAACCCCACAGCCCGGGAGCTTCAGCTGAACGGCCTGATCCTGAAAGATGACGGATCCAACAGGCACTTGATCTCCGGGCAACCGCCGCTGATCATCAGGCCGGGAGCCTTTATGATCCTGGCCAAGAACAGCGACAGCCTGACCAACGGGGGTGTGCATGTCGATTATCAGTACTCCGGCTTCACCCTCGGGAACACGGAGGATCAGGTCATTCTGTGCCTTCCCGACGAAACGGTAATCGACCGGATTTCATACGGCCCGGGCTGGCCGCTGATTTCCGGATCCTCCATGGAACTGCAGGCTGACAGACCGACCGCGGATGCCAATGATGATCCTTCGAACTGGCATGAGGCCATCGAGGTTTTCGGGGCAGGCGACAAGGGAAGTCCGGGCCGGATGAACGCCTCTCTCACCGCGGGAGTCTCCCCTGTTTCGTCCGCCGCGATGAGCTTATTCCCGAATCCGTCCACCGGCCAGGTAAGGCTCGAAATAGGATTTCCGGCACCTGCTTCAGGGAACATTTATCTCATCAACCTGATGGGCCAGAAATTTGAAATCCGGTCCTTCGAAAACCAGGTATCGGTCAGAGAGACGGTGGACATCAGCGGCCTCTGCCGGGGATTCTGGCTGGTCCTCGTCCAGACCAGCCGGGAAATGCTGGTCGGAAAGCTGCTTTTGGAGTGACCGGATGTCAGCAGCTGTGATCATCGATCCCGAGGATCATCTTCAGGGAATGGATGATGGTCGGAAGAATGTCGGCAGAATACTCCGCTACCGCCCTTCTGCTGCCGGGCAGGCAATAGATCAGGGTCTGCCCGGTGACCCCGGCCACGGAGCGTGAAAGAAGGGCCACAGGCCTGTCAGTCCCGTATTTCACCCTGATCAGCTCCATGACTCCCGGTATTTCCTTGTCAAGCAACCGCCTGACCACATCGGGCGTGAAATCCCTCGCACCGAGGCCTGTCCCGCCGGTAGTGAATATCACGTTCATTCCTTCCCTGACAGACTTCAGTATCAGGGATTTGAGCCGGTCAGGTTCATCAGGCAGGATTGCGTTGGAGACTTCAACCGGCACGGAATGTTCAGCAAAATAGTCTTTGATAGTACCGCTAAGAATCGGCCCGCTCAGGTCCTTGTATACTCCCGCACTTGCGCGGTCGCTCACGGTTATGACCAATACCCGGATAGGATCAGGAAAAGTTGTCATATTTTAGTTTTATCAACCAGATGAATATCAGAAATAACCATTGTTTTATCAACCGATTTGCACGTGTCATAAACGGTAAGCAAGGCTATCCCGACTGCCGTCAATGCTTCCATTTTCACTCCGGTGGGTCCGGTGGAGCGAACTTCTGCCGTCACCTCCACGGCGTCTTCAAGAAGCCGGGCTTCAACCCTGACCTGGTCCAGGGAGATCGGATGGCACAACGGAATCAGGCCTGTTGCTTTGGCGATCCTGAGCTGGTGAGGTTTTGAACCCACATCTACCATCCGCGCCCGCCCGGTGGAATCGATATGCGAAAATTCGGAAGACATTTTACTGTTTACTTTTTAGAAGTGACTCGTGATTCGTGACTCGTGACTCGTGAATCGTGAATCGTGAATCGTGAC
>CAZJNQ010000124.1:2186-5057 GCA_964547475.1 uncultured Porphyromonadaceae bacterium | reverse complement strand
TGAAGGTCACATAATAGGTTATCAGGAAAAAAACAAAAAGAAGCGACGAAACCAGGAATATGGCCCATCCAAAGACCAGCAGGAAACAAACCAGCCAGAATCCCAGCGTGATGTAAACCGACCGGATGAGGGCATTTACGCGTACGAGGTTATAATGCTCCTGTTCACTCCGTTCCTTCGAAAAAACGAAAATCGCAAGCCCGCTGATGCAGAGAATAGCGAAAAGCTCATCCAGGATATTGGTTTGTGCCAGGACGAAAAATCGCGATTCCATGTAGGTGCTCACCACGGCAAAAACCGGAATCTCGAAAAAGTCCGGACGGCTGCCGAAAAAATAGAGGTACCCGCACAACAAGCCGATAACGATCAGCATGGGGCTGATTATCCGGGCTTTATAAGGAAAAAGAGGGAATTGAATACCTTTCAGGTTCAAGTTCGGGTAGCTCTTAATCGGAATTGGTGCTGTAAATGCTGACTAACTTGGAAGTGCCGTCCTCGAAATGGACCTTGACTCCCACCAGTCCGAATTTATGGTTGGTATGATACTCGATCTTGGACACACCAGGAATGCCGCGCCCGGTCTCTTCAACATCAATGGTCTTGATCAACATCAAGCCCCAGAAATAATCGTCTTCCGTGGACTTGGCGGTCACCGTGCGCGTTACCGTATTCGATCCTCACTTGAGGCTGTACTCGTCGCCAACCTTGGCATCGTATTTTACCAGGATCAGGTTCCCTTCGTCGTATACGTTCATGATGCCTTTATCGGTCATCTTGACCTGGCCGCCCGCTGTGATCTTGTCCCCGACAAAAGTTGCGCCCGGAATATATTCGGCCATACTGCGCAGCTTGGAATCCGTAATGTCGCATATGTACTCGATTTTCGAAACTCCGTTCGAGAGATCTGTCACCTTGGCCGAAACATTCGACAATCCGGCCACCGAGGACATGTCAAACGTGTTGCCCACCTCACCGATCGATGACTGCGTGCCGCTCAGGCTCTGCACTCCATATTCCTTCCCGCAGGATACCATCAGTACCCCGCACAGGATCAATAATGCAAGCTTGTTTTTCATAAGTTGGTGTAATTTTCTTCTGATTAAATACTTCCTTTCCCTTGCTCCAAAGTAATGATTTCATTCTTTCCAAACAAGAGATTCCACCCAGCATCCAATATCCAGCATCCAATATCCAGCATCCAATATCCAGCATCCAACATCCAGCATCCAATATCCAACATCCAATATCCAACATCCAGCATCCCTCACGCCCTGATCTTCTCCGGCCTCCTGAACTCCTTCTCCCAAATCCCTACCACAACGGTAGCCAGGCAATTGCCGATCACGTTGGTGGCGGTACGGGCCATATCCATCAGCTCATCAATTCCCAGGATAATATATATTGGCCATGTGGGCAGTCCAAAACTGGCCGCAGTCCCCAGGAGAATGACCATGGAGGCTCTCGGCACACCGGCAACCCCTTTGCTTGTCAGCATCAGGGTTAGCATGATCACCAGCTGCTGACCGATGGAAAGGTGAACGCCGGTCATTTGGGCAATGAAAATAGTGGCCAGGGAGAGGTAGAGGGTGGTTCCGTCCAGGTTGAAGCTGTAACCGGTCGGTATGACAAAGGCCACGATTTTCCTGGGTACGCCAAATTCCTCCATGTGTTCCATCGCGAGAGGGAGAGCCGATTCGGAGCTGGTTGTGGCAAACGCCAGGGTCGCAGGCTCTGCGACCGCCTTGAAGAATTTCCTGACCGGTATGCGCAAGATCAGCATGATCGGTATCAGGACACCCAGGATGAAGACAATGAGAGCAGCATACAGGGTCGCCAGCAGTTTGAAAAGGTTGAAGAGAATATCGAGCCCCATGTGTCCGACACTATATGCGATAGCCGCAAATACGGCAAACGGTGCGAAATACATGATGACAGCCGTGAATTTGAACATCACCTCGGACAGCGATTCTGTAAACCGGATGATCGGGGACCGGAATTTTTCCCTGACCAAAGCCACCGCAATGCCGAAAAGGATGCTGAAAATAACGATCTGCAAAACGTCCCCTTCGTAAATCGATTTCGCTATGTTCTCGGGAAAGACATGAAGAATGGTTTCTGCTGCAGTTCTCGTCTGAACCGTAGGAGCCTCAGTTTTGGCTATATCATCAGGAATGGTCACGCCCATACCGGCTTTTGAAATGTTGATGGCCAACAGGCCGATAAACAGGGCAGCGATCGTGACGGCCTCAAAATAGACGAGTGATTTCCAGCTCATCCTGCCTACCTGCCTGAGATTGGAATGGCCGGCAATCCCGCAGACTATCGTGGCAAAAAGGAGGGGCGCGATGATGGTCTTGATCAGCCGCAGGAATATCTTGCTGACGACATTCAGCCCGCTGGCCAGCTGGGGCAGGTCGTAACCGAACTCAACCCCGACGATCATGCTGATCAGGATCCAGCTCGTCAGGGATTTCTTCTGGAAAGCATATCCGATGAACAACGCGATCACCGCCCACCGGCTGATCAGCATGATCGTCGCATGAATATCAAGAACCTTGTATGCTTTCAGGGCGGTTAACAGGGAAACGACAAAAAGGGCGGCCAGCAGGATCAGGATATAGGTTCTGGATACCTTGCCGTTCTTTTTTTTGTTGTTGTTTCCTGCCTCGGGTGAATCGGTATTTGGACTCAATGGGAACCGGTTTTTTTATTCCTGGTACCGCAAACATACTGAATCACCCCGAAAAAAACATTCCCGTTCAGCATTAACGCTGAAAAAACCTACCTCACTCCCAATCCTTCATTCCCGGTGTCCAAAACCCACTTCCAGTTGCCTTCCGCATCTTTTCGCCAGACGGTGGCATAGGTACC
>CAZJNQ010000124.1:0-2086 GCA_964547475.1 uncultured Porphyromonadaceae bacterium | reverse complement strand
GGGTGAATGAACTGGTTGGTCCGGACATTTTCAGGATGTACAGGCCTGAAATAAACCTGCCACGATCCAGGCTGATCCGGATCTCCCGGTCACCGGCGGCAACGGCTTGCATCCAGACTATTCTGCCCAGGGGATCGGTAATGATCAATTGGTTAAAGAGCTCATTGAGCTCCGGGAATGCCACAATAACCTGATCATCCGCCGGATTGGGGTAGATATTGACCGGATAAATCAAGGCAGCTACCGGATGAGTGCCGGATGCATCGGCGACCGGGAGTTCCTGGCTCCCCTGACCCCCGTAAGCTCCCATGTCATTCCGGAGAGTTCCTTTTGCCGGATTCCTGGCCAGTCCCTGATGCTGCGGATCCTCCGGGTCATTGTATCCGGCATCGGGATTACCCGCGTCGATGCAATGGGAATCATCGGGCAGGGCATAGGTCGCACCGGAGAACCGCGGATTGTCGTCGAAATTCCCGGTTCCGGTATATCCCCCTTGTATGTCGGAATAGGTCATTCTCGGCGTTCCGTTGACCTGGGGCTTGGTTGGAGCGCTGTTCCCATAGATGATATTGTTTACATAAGTGCCCGAGGAGCCAAAACTGGCTTCCACTCCGCCTCCGTATGTTGTGGAAGTATTCTGTGTGATGGTATTGTTCTCGATCAAGCGGGGTTTGACTCCGCTTCCGTTGAGCCAGATCCCGCCTCCCCCATAGTCCTGGCCTCCGGTATTCCGGGCAATGACATTATTCCGGATCACAGCCCCGGAGTAGTTCAGCACAATGCCTCCGCCATAAAGTCCTTTGTTGCTGATTATCATATTGTTGAGAATATGCGGATTGCCGTCCCCGCAACGGATTGCTCCCCCTCCGGCACTTACGGTCCGGGTTCCCTTCCTGACCGCCTCGTTCCCCGTGATAATGTTGTTGCGGATGGTCGGAGCAGCATTCTGGATCAGGATCCCTCCGCCCTCGGTATACCACCTTCCCGGGCCATGCTCGTCTTCCCACCGGGTTCCTTGTCCGCCGGTGATCGTGAAACCGGCAATCACGCAGGTCGAATCTTCACCGCGGATGATCAGGATGCAACTGGCCGTATCGGGATGGGCAGGCATGCTGCCGTTGATGATGGTCGTTCCCACATGGGACAGGTCTCCGGTGGTGATGAACAGGCTCCCCAGCAGAATATTCTTGCCTTTCAGGTTCAGGTTCTCAAAATAGGTTCCCGGCATCACCAGCACAGTATCACCGTTTTCAGAGGCATCGATCCCGGCCTGGATCGTAGGCTGGTCGTCAGGTATGCGGATGATTTGCGAAAATGCCGTCAAACTGGATAGCAGAAAAAACAAGGTCAAAATTCCGGTTCTCATGTTGGATCGATTTTTTCATCCAAAAGTCCGGATGTTTTTCCATTTCAACGACCGGATTCAGGAATCAGGACCAAAAAGTTCGCTTCGCTCACGAATGGCCTCCTGTTGGTCGGCGAATAGCTCCCTATGGTCGCGAATAGCTCGCTAACGCTCGCAAATGATTCGGCTACGCCTCACGAATAATCCTCACAATGCTCGGATGAATTAATTCAGGCCGAAGGCCTCATTCGCTCCCGAAGGGAGCTTTTCATGAGCGTAAGTGAATCATTAGCCGAGCCTTGGCGAGGCCTTTCTGTACTGCGTCGGCGTCAAGCCCGTCGCTTTCTTGAAACTGGCGTTGAAGGCCGACTTGGAATTGTAGCCAACCGCATAAAGGATTTCCTGGATGGTTTTGCGCTCACTGGCAGATGACTCCATGATCCTCCTGGCTTCATTGATTCGGTAGGTATTGATAAAATCGAAAAAATTCTGCCTGAACCTGGAATTGATCACCTGAGACAGGTATTTCGAATGGATGCCCAGGTTTTCTGCCAGTTCCCGGATTGTCAGGTCGGGATTAAGGTAGGGCTTGGTCTCCTCCATCATTTGCGAAAGTTTCGCGGCATAATGGTTGCCCTCCTCACTGGTCAGCGCCGAATGCGAATATTTTTCCTGTTCCTCCGGCCAGCCGGAGATGTCCGGATGCTGCAATCCCCGGTAAACGATGGCAGTGGCAAAGAT
>CAZJNQ010000123.1:0-5062 GCA_964547475.1 uncultured Porphyromonadaceae bacterium | reverse complement strand
AAATAAAAAGTTATCTAAATATTTCGTTTCATGATTAATTTGTCATGACACTAGTTTCTCAACCCAAACAGGCATTCCATCATAACCCCAGGATGGAGTGTCAGAATGAACCAGACAAATCATGTTAACCAGGATTAGATCATTTTATAAGTTTTTATCTCCAAAATATCAGACTGTTAATTTGGATTATAAGGTACATGTCAAACCGAGAATTGATCATGGTCGTACGGCTCACCCGCTTCTCTATGAAATAATGAACAGGGATAGAGCCCGGTACGCGGATCTCCTGAATTCATTTGTCAGGCTCTTTCCAAATATCCAGAAAATCCAAAATCATCCGGATGGACAAGATGATACTAATCCACATTGGGATAATAAATATTTGCCCGGTCTTGACATTATCGGCCTGTATGGCATGATCGCTGACTATCAGCCGAAGAATTATATCGAAATTGGATCGGGTAACTCTACCAAGGTGGCCCGAAAATCAATCATTGAGAACCGTTTGCAAACGAAAATTATTTCAATAGACCCATTCCCAAGGGCGAATATCGATCATCTGGCTGACCAGGTGATCAGGGAGCCATTAGAAGACCTTGATGACAACCGGTTTATCATCGAATCCTTGCACGAAAATGATATCCTGTTTATCGACAATTCACACCGGGTTTTTCCCAATTCAGATGCCATGGTCTGTTTTTTAGAATTGTTACCCAATCTGCGCAAGGGCGTGATTGTCCATTTTCATGACATTTACCTGCCATATGATTATCCCCAGTTTATGTGTGACCGGTTCTACAATGAACAATACACGCTGGCAGCTTATATTCTTTCAAATCCGGAAAAGTATAAAACCATTCTGCCGAATTATTTTATCAGCGAAAATCAAGGGTTATGCGGAATTCTTACAACGGTGTGGAACCACCCAAACCTGAGAAATGTGGAACGTCACGGAGGATCGTTCTGGCTGCAGATTACTTAATGGTTTGGATGTCTGAGCACTCCCGGCGTGGGATCCACATTTTCGTTCACACTCCTTCGAACCCGGTAGTTTTTTTATTTTTGTCTACATCGACTCCCTGAACTTTACATAAGAAAATGGATCGTACGAAACTCTTACCTTCGCTTATTATGCTCCTGACACTCGGCACGGCAACCACTTTTGCCCAGACAAAGCCTGAAATCAACGGCCATCGCGGCTGCCGCGGACTGATGCCGGAGAATACCATCCCGGCTTTCCTGAAAGCCGTTGACGTGGGAGCAACCTACCTGGAACTGGATGTGGTGATCTCACAGGATAATCAGGTGGTGATCTCGCATGAACCTTACATGCATTATGTTACTTGCCTCGACAGTCATGGAAATCCGATCCCCAAGGAACAACAGACACAGTACAATATTTATCGGATGACCATCGATCAGATCCGGATGTTTGATTGCGGCAGCCTTCCCAATCCCAGCTTTCCGGAACAGGAAAAGATGAAGGTAACCAAGCCGCTGTTCGGCGAAATGATCGATGCCGTGGAAAGCCATGTAAAACAACAGGGTCTTGAACAGGTCAGTTATAATATCGAGATCAAATGCTCACCGGAAGGTGACCATGTTTTTCATCCGGAACCTGCCCGAATGGTGGACCTGGTACTCGCGGTGCTTAAGGACAAGGGGATAGAGGACAGATGCCTGATCCAGAGTTTCGATGTCCGTCCATTGCAATACCTGCATAGTATTCAACCGGATATGAGAACCGGCCTGTTGATCCAGAATGCCAGGACGATGAAACAGAATCTCAAGAAACTGGGATACACCCCGACCCATTACAATCCTTATCATCTGCTGGTTACCAGGAAGCTCCTTAAAAAACTTCATAAAAGGGGAATCCAACTCTATGCCTGGACGGTGAACAAGGAGAAGGACATCCGGAAAATGCTGGACCTGGGAGTTGACGGGATCATCACCGATTACCCAGACCGGGTTAAGGCTTTGGTTCAGGAATAGCCGATCGGTCAATCTTAATCCCTATTTTTATGGCTAAAATTATTGAGCCATGAAACGCAGGTTTGTTTTCACTCTTATCCTGTCATGTGGGGTACTGCTGGCACATCCCCTTCAGGGCCAGGATGTTCAGTACGTCAGAAAGCAACTGATCCGGCTGTGCAGCCCCGAAATGTACGGCCGCGGATATTATAAAAACGGGGATTCAATCGCGGCGGAATACATCGCCCGACAGTTGAAACAAGCCGGGATCAAGCCGTTTGCCCCGGGATTCCTGCAGCCATACAGTTTCAACATCAATACCATGAACCGGGTGCGGGTCCTGTTCAACGGCCTGGAATTGAAATATGCGCGTGACTTCGTGGTGAACCCGAGAAGCGGATCGCTGACAGGTACGTTCAGCCCGCTGATTGTGAATGCCCGGATCATGAAAAATCCGGACCGGTTTCTGGCCCTGCTCGGGGACGCCCCGGCTCCAAAAGTCATCCTGCTGGACTCGGCAGGTCTTGGGAACCCTGACCTTTTCGCATTCATTAAAACGATGGCCCTGGAAAAACAGATGGGCATTGCAGCGCTGATAGAGGTTTTTCCCTATACTCCGGTAAGCGGGACCGGCCGGGGTGAACTGAAGATCCCGGTTATCCAGGTCAACCGTAATTCCGTGCCCGCTGACCTGAACAGGGTGGAACTGGACATCAGCAATGAGTACAATGAGAATTACCCGACCCGGAACGTGATCGGATACATTCAGGGGGAGACCGACCGGTTCATCGTTTTCACTGCCCATTATGACGGGATAGGATCATTCGGTGAGGGTAACTATTATCAGGCTGCAGAGGACAATGCCAGCGGTACCGCCATGGTCATGGACCTGGCCAGGCACTATGCCGATTCGAGAAAACCTTACTATTCAATGGCTTTCATTTTGTTCTCGGGAGAAGAAGCGGGATTGTTGGGATCAAAATACTATGTCGATCACCCGTTGTTTCCCCTGGACAAGATCAAGCTGGTCATCAATCTCGACATGGTCATGACCGGACAGGATGGAGTGCTTCTCTTTAATGGCAACGTACGCCCCAATGAAGCAGCCATCGTTCAGAAGATCAACGAGGAAAACCTGTACATGAAAAATGTCGAAAACCGCGATCCTTTGGCCCACTCCGACCACCATCCTTTCCATGAAAAAGGGGTCCCGGCGATTTTCTTCCTCACCAAGGGGGCGTCCGGGCAAGGGCATACGCCGGATGACACCTATGACAAACTGCCTCTGTATGCTTATGAAAACTTGTTTAAACTGGTGATTGAGATACCGGAAGAGCTGAAGAAACAGGAAGTCGAATAAGAGACAAGGGTATAAAGCAAAGGGATAAAAGGGGATTCCTCAGAAAAATCAAAAAATGGATGTTTTATTGGTTATTCTCAGCATCTTGTGTGCCCTGGTGGGCATCGCCGGGGCTATTCTGCCGGGGCTGCCGGGGACCCCGCTGAGTTATGTAGCACTTATCCTTCTGCATCTGACCCGCAACTTCTCCTATTCGGGCAAATTCCTCGTCATTATGGGGATATTGGCGCTGATCATAACCCTTCTTGATTACTATATACCTATTGTCGGAACCAGGAAATTCGGCGGTACCAAAGCCGGTGTGCGCGGCAGCATGATCGGTTTGATCGTTGGCATCTTTATACTGCCCTTCCTGGGTATCGTGATCGGCCCCTTCGGTTTGTTCGGAATCATCCTCGGCCCGTTTGTAGGAGCCCTGATCGGGGAAAAATCCACCGGCCAATCCGACCGCCAGGCAACCCGGGCAGCTTTCGGCTCGTTCATCGGTTTCCTGGCCGGTACGCTGATGAAGGTTATTTTCGGAATAGTGGTCCTGGTGTATGTCATCAAGGACTGTATCGGTATGCTCCTTGCTTAGCCCCTGTGCCCCAGCGCCCCTGAAACCCATGATCTACTTTTTATTATTTTTGCACAATGGGAACCATCAATGAGAGTGGCTGGCTCTGGGCCGGCTTCATTGTGTTTGTGATCGGCATGCTGTTGCTGGATCTCAAAGTCTTCAACCGGAAAGCTCATGAAGTCAGGATGAAGGAGGCGCTCCTTCTGAGCCTTTTCTGGATCGGTCTGGCCCTGGTTTTCAATGTAGGCATCTGGGTTTTCATGGATCACCAGAAGGCGCTGGAATTCCTGACCGCTTACCTGATCGAGGAATCGCTGAGCATTGACAACCTTTTCGTGTTTATAATGATCTTCGCGTATTTCCAGGTCAAGCCGGAGCATCAGCACAAGGTTCTTTTCTGGGGTATCATAGGTGCCATGGTCCTGCGCCTGTTCTTCATCATTGCCGGGGTGTCTCTGATCAACCGTTTCCATTGGGTCATTTATCTCTTCGGCGGTTTTCTGGTCATAACCGGGATCCGCATGGTTTTCAACAAGGGCAAGGAGATCAATCCGGAAAAAAATCCGGTCATCAAGCTGGCGCGCAAGCTGCTCAAAGTCACTCCCAATCATCACGGCGACCGGTTTTTTGTCAGGATCAACCACATGACCTATGCCACGCCCTTGTTCATCACCCTGATCATGATTGAATTCACTGACGTGATCTTTGCGGTGGATTCCATCCCTGCCGTGCTGGCAATATCGAAAGATCCGTTTGTCGTTTATACCTCCAATATCTTTGCTATCCTGGGCCTGCGTTCGCTTTACTTTGCCCTGGCCTCCATCGTGAAATACTTCCGTTTTCTTAAATATGGATTGTCTGCAATCCTTGTCTTTATCGGAGTAAAGATGTGTCTGTCGGGTTTTGAAGATATGAAGATACCGATTGGCATTTCACTGGGCGTGGTTGCCGGAATCCTGGCGGTATCGGTGATCTTGTCACTAGTTATCCCGGAGAAACCCAGGCAGGAAGATGAACCCTCAGGGAAGAGTGAAGAGTGATGAGTGAAGAGTGATGAGTGAAGAGTGACAGGTTGCGGATTTCGGATGTCGGATATCGGATATAGGGTTGTGCTCTGACCATGCCTAAATAGCATTGACCGTTTTTGATAGATTAATACTATTAAACAT
>CAZJNQ010000122.1:0-5070 GCA_964547475.1 uncultured Porphyromonadaceae bacterium | reverse complement strand
GGTTATATGTTCGATTTAATCCCAAAAACCTTGCGAGCGGAGAGCTAAGGTTCTCAATTGATGAAATGATTAAGGAGACCAATCTGGGTTGGCATACTGGTGAAAATGCTGATGTTGCGGTTATACCCTTATTTCTCCCAGATAGTTATCCAGAAAAAGATTTTCTTGATATCCTAGCAATGGGGCCTTCCACAATGAAACCCTGGAATTACCCAAATGAAGGAGATGACGTATTCATTCTTGGGTTTCCAATAGGATTGGGAAATTCATCAATCAGGTATTCTCCTATTTATCGCTCTGGCATTATTGCTCTTAAAGACAAGAAAGGTGAGTTTATTATTGATGCAAATATTTACCCTGGTAATAGCGGTGGTCCAGTGATTTTAAGACCTTCAATTTATGATTACCGAAACAATGAGATTGGCTTAGGTGTACTTGGGTTCTTCATTGGAATTGTTAGTTCTTACATCCCTTACCAAGATATAGCCGTGAGCGTACAGACTCAACGACCAAGGGTTATCTTCGAAGAGAATTCTGGGTTAGCAATTGCTTATTCTACTGACGTTATTATAATGATAATCAAAGACTACTTTCGGGTGCACAAGCTTATTTAATAGCCATGTCCTGTGCAAAAGATGTGGCTCTAATCGCCTTTATTGCTCGAGTTTTCCTTGATTCTCAGGGCGCTTGCATTTTCATCAGCCCCAATCAGTAATTCTTTGCTAAGGTGCTACTGACACCAGTGAGACACCCATAGGCTCTCACAAGGATTTTTCCGGCATATCCTCATATTCCTTGGATTACTCCGGTATTCCAGTTCCTCCTTGATGAGCTCATGCTTTCAGAAGCTTACCTGCAAAAAATTAAAAATTGGAAGCCATGAAAACTTACGCAATCACCCGGAATGAAATCAACCTCACTGCTTTTGACTTTGAAGCCGATTACCTTGTCCACGTCGAGGACCTCAAATCCGAAGTATCCCTGCAGGATCACCGGAACCCGGATCTGGACTTTGACGATATGGACGAGCTTTTCCGGATGCTTGAATACGGCGAGGATGTGGAGTAATTCAGCTTTGCCCTGGAAGGGCCGAAAGGCCTTTTCTCTTGGTTGTTACATTCCCTTTCTTTCTGTCCTTTTCGTCCCGTTTGCAGGGCTGTAAATTCACCCGAAAATCATCTGATGCCTTCAACCATCCGTCGCAGCTCGGTCCTATCCCATCTCGATGTAAAGGAAACCGGATCCGGTAATCCGGCGACATTCTCAATAGCCTTTTGCACCCGAAAAGGGGAGCGTGTGTATCTTCCAAGGGCCATGGCCACGGGGCTTCCATGGAACCTGAAAACCCATCGCCAGCGGGGCATACTGCCGGTGGATGGTTCGATGAATAAGATTGGCCACGTGTACCCCATCTCCATTGACCTGATCCTTGAATTCAACGGCATGGAGGTCATCCTGTGAGCAAGATCCTTTGGAATGAGGCCTGTTACCCGCTGATGGCATACGGTAGCAAATATCTGGCTACGACAACGGGAGCACCCTCCAGTAACAAACCCACGAAAGCCTTGCAGGTCACTCATCCGGTGGATGACAAAACCACGGCATCCGGACTGGAAATCTGTTCTTGGGGAGCCGATAACGCGTTCCCGGAATTCGCTCTTGAAACCATAGGGAAAACAGGGGTTCTGAATACCGGGTTAAAATTCATCCGCAACTTCACCCTCGGGCAGGGAATCTTTCCGGTACGGATCATCGGGTTTGACGACCAGGGGAATGAAAAACTGGAAGTCGTCAACGATCCCGCAATAACCCGGTTTTTGTCCGGGCGGATGGTCCGGCGATACCTGTCCAATTCTCTTCGGGATTACCTGAAATTCGGCATCGCTTATCCTGAATTAATCCCGAGTGCCGATGGATCCCAACTGGTGGGAATCAATACTGTCAACGCCCGGTTTTGCCGGTTGACAGTGGCCCGGTCAGGTGTCATTGAAAAGGTGGCCGTTTCCGGGGACTGGCCGGATTCCCCATCGACAGGTCTCAAGGAAATACCACTTCTGGATCCGTTTGACCCACTGGCTGACCTGGACAGGCGCAAGACCGCAGGAAACATCGGAAACCGGTCCCTGATCTATCCCCTGCGTGATGAATGGGGGAACGAGGATTATTATCCGCTACCGGCCTGGTATTCGGCATACCTCTCCGGATGGGTCACCATTGCCAACAAGGTGCCCTTGTTCCTGCAGAAAGCCTATGCAAACCAGATCACCTGGTTGTGGCATATCAAGATTCCTTATGCCTATTGGGAGAAAAAGTATCCCAAGAACCTCTATAAGGATGAAACGGCACGCAAGGATATGATATCCTCCGAAATGGATGAGATAGAGAATGCCCTGATCGGTGAAGCCAATGCCAACAAGGCGATCTTTTCCATGTATGAGGTCAACGCTCAGGGTAAACCCGAAGAGCAGTGGATAATTGAACCCCTTGACAACAAATACAAAGAGGGCGATAAGCTGGTTACCTCGGCAGCCGCGAACTCGGAAATCCTCTTTTCCCTGATGCTCAATCCTAATGTCATGGGAGCCGGTATGCCGGGAGGAACCTATGCCGGCAACCAGGGGGGATCCAATATCCGCGAGGCATTCCTTGTCAATATCGCCAATGCATGGCTCGATAGGCAGGCTATCCTGGATCCGATTGAGCTGATGCTCGCCTATAACGGGGTGAAAGACATCGAACTCCGGTTCCGAAATACTATCCTGACCACACTCGATACCGGGGCAGCTACTACTAAGAAATTATCGTGATATGCTCTTTAAACCTGATGCCAACCTGAAAGCCGGCGAGATCAGGCAATATCTGCCGGTCTCGGTTTCGGTGGACTTTGCCAATATCCTGCCGTTCATCTCACAGGCGGAAGTCACATATATACGGCCTCTTTTGGGTGACCCCCTATATACCTTATTAACAGAGTTCTATACCCTGGAAACGGAACCCGCCGGCATCGGGGGGCATACATCGGATTATCGGGAACTATTGACTCGGGTGCAGCGGGCCCTCATGAACCTGTCTTACTTTGATGGGTTCAATTTCCTGAATACCTCAATGACCGACTCGGGGTTCCGGAGGGAAGAATCCGAAGGGTCCAAAACTTTGTACAAATACCAGGAGGAAGCCCTTAAAAGCCAGCTTCGAAACAACGGGTTTAACGCTCTCGATGAAGTCCTCTCATTCCTGGAGTCCCGCCCTGAAGCATTCCCCCTGTTTGCCGGATCACCTCTGTATTCCCTTCGAAAAGCCTCCTTTATCCCTTCAACCGATACCCTGAATTCCATTATCGACATTGGGGGATCCCGATTGGTGTTCCTTAGGATCTCACGGTTTATCGATACAGCTGAGGAATTTGAGATCAGGCCCCTGCTGGGGAAAAACCTGTATGAAAAGGTTAAAACCAACCTGTCAGCCGACAATCCGGAACAGAGACTCGCCACCCTGGTGCCCATGATCCGCAAAGCTCTGGCTTATCTGGCCTATGGTCAAAGCATTTCGGAACTCGGGATCGAGGTGACCGACAAAGACCTCTTTTTTGAATCCCAGGCTTCCACCATGCAGAACTCAACCGTCAGGACCCAGCTTACGGAGAACCAGGCGTTCACACTCTCGCGCAAGGCCACCGATACCGGTAAGCGGTATCTGGAACTCTTGCGGGATTACCTGATTGGCAATCTCAACCTTTACCCGGAAGTATTCCGGGGAAGCGGGATCCCCTTTTAAACGGGTTAATAAAGGTCGTTCAACCGTATGGGTATAACCGAAATAAAAATCCATTACCGACCGATTCCCCGGATTGCCTGGAACCGTCAACTGATATGCAAGTTTCCGGTTGCTTGGGTTGAGCTTTCTTCAAATCAACTCATCACTGTCTCGGGAATCCTTAATCGAACCGTTTCAGATGAGGCAGTCATCCGGTCTATGCTAGGGGTGACGAAGAAGGTGGCCCGTCGGCTCTCCTCCTTCCAGAGATACAGTCTGATCAGCCTGATGGCATTCCTAAATCGTTATGATCCACATGACACCTTCATCATACCCTCCATCGGTGAGCTAACCTCTCCCTTATCCCGCCTCAAAGACGAGCCATTCGCGGCGTTCCTGTTTGCGGAGCATTATTTTGAACGATACATGAAGGGCTCAGATCCTATGGACCTGGCTCGGTTCGTGGCGTGCTGGTACCGCCGTGGGGCATTCTCTGAACAGCAGGTCGAGGCTTCAGCCCTGGAACTTCAGAAATCCGACCCTGAAATCCTCCGGGCAGTGGCCCTCAACTACCACCTGATCCGCGAGTGGCTGGCCGGGGCTTACCCTGCGGTATTTGAAGTGTCTGACCGGAAGCAAACCCAGACTGCTGAGACCTCCTGGCTGGATGTCCTGGATGCCATAGTCGGTGAAGATATTATCCACCATGACGATTATGCCGCCCTGCCGGTCAATACCGTTCTCAGGTTTCTTAACGCCCGAATTAAAGAGAGCCGTAAACATGGGAAAAGGTAAGTTCGCCGACCTGGTGACCTATTTTGAGCAATTGGCCCGTCACCACAGGGATATCTGCCATACGGATGCCGAGAAGCACTTTTTTCGCTTTGAACTGGAAGAGATGCTCACCGGAATGCGAAGCAAGATCAATTACCCGGCCCTGGTCCTCGAGGGCTATGACTTTGAATTCACGGACGAGAAATCCGATAATGTCCACAAGCGCCTGAATTGTGCTTTCATGATCCTGGACAAGGTGTCTGACAAGGGCGATTTTGACAAGGTTCATGAGAGATGGGACCGGCTCGAGGAAATCGGCGATGAAATCATGGTACGGATCCTAAGCGACAAACGAAGCCGCAAGGTGCCGGTGCTGTCCTACTTCTCCATTTCCACGGTACAGGGAGCTCCGTTAACCGATCTTCAAATGGTTCATTATGGCCACCGGTATTCATTCTCCCTGTCCTGGCCCTGTCCTAATGATCCGGACGTATTCTAAGATAAAAACAAATTTTTTCGAAGTTATTTTACGAAGCATATTTC
>CAZJNQ010000121.1:0-5118 GCA_964547475.1 uncultured Porphyromonadaceae bacterium | reverse complement strand
TCGTCGGTCAGTTCTACGGACAGCGCCAGTGTTTGGTTGCCGATATGCTCCTTAAAATGTTCAACTGCAGTATCAATATCGGGATGATGATTGATCTTTATCCTGATCTTGTCCGTCACTTCAAACCCGCTCTCCTTCCGGATATTCTGGATCCGGTTGATCAGCTCGCGGGCAATGCCTTCTTCCCTGAGCTCTTCCGTTATGGTGATGTCCAGGGCAACGGTCAACGAACCTTCATTGGCCACCAGCCAACCCGGAATGTCTTCCGATTGGATCTCAACCTCTTCCAGCTGAAGTTCGGCCGGACCAACTGACAACATCAGGGTTAACCTTCCGTCTTTTTCGATCGTGGCAATATCGGCCTGACTGAGTTTTCCGATCGCCTCACCGACTTCTTTCATCAGCTTGCCGTACTTCTTGCCCAGGAGCTTGAAGTTGGGCTTGATCTTTTTCACCAGGATACCCGATGCATCATCTATGAAGCTGATATCCTTGACGTTGATTTCGGTCCTGATAATATCCCGTACCAAACGCAGCTGATTGGCGCAATGTTCGCTCAGCACGGGAATGATGATCTTGTGCAGGGGCTGCCTGACTTTAATGTTTACCTTCCTGCGCAAGCCCAGGACCATGGATGAAACCTGCTGTGCAAGTCCCATCCGTTCCTCGAGCAGGGTGTCGATCAGGCTGGTGTTGGCAACCGGGAACAGGGTCAGGTGAACCGATTCGGCCGTATTCCGTCCGGTTGCCCTGTTCAGGTCGAGAAACAAGCGGTCCGGATAAAACGGGATGATCGGTGCGGCCAGCTTGGCCACGGTCTCGAGGCAGGCATAGAGGGTCTGGTAGGCGGAAATCTTATCGGGACCGTACTCACCGCCCCAGAAACGCTTGCGGCTCAGGCGCACGTACCAGTTGCTGAGGTTTTCAACCACAAAGTCCTGGATGGCCCGAGCGGCGCGGGTGGGCGAGTAATCATCGAGCTCGGTGCCCACTTCGAGGATCAGGCTGTTCAGTAACGACAGGATCCACCGGTCGAGCTCCGGCCGGTCCCCGACCGGGATATCGGGTTCGGCATGCCGGAAGCCATCAACATTGGCATAAAGACTGAAGAAAGCATACGTGTTGTAGAGTGTGCCGAAAAACTTACGCCTGACTTCCTCGACACCGGCAACATCGAATTTCAGGTTATCCCAAGGGGGCGAATTGGTCATCATATACCAGCGCAGCGGATCGGCTCCGTAATTCCGGATGATCTCAAACGGATCGACCGAATTGCCGAGGCGCTTCGACATCTTGTTTCCGTCCTTGTCGAGAACCAGACCGTTGGAGACAATGTTCCTGAACGAGACCGAATCGGTGAGCATAACTGCGATGGCATGAAGGGTGAAAAACCAGCCGCGCGTCTGGTCAACCCCCTCAGCGACAAAATCAGCCGGAAAAAAATGGTCCAGGTCATCCTTGTGCTCGAACGGGTAATGGAGCTGTGCGAAAGGCATGGCCCCCGAATCAAACCAGACATCTATCAGGTCGGGTTCGCGGAGCATCTTCTTGCCGTTTTCCGAAACCAGGAAGATCTCATCAACGAACGGCTTATGCAGGTCCAGAAGGGAGTAATTCGATTCGCTGTTGTCGCCCTCGATAAAATCAGCCAAAGGATTGGAACTCATGAATCCAGCCCTGACAGCCAGATCGATTTCGGTTTTCAGTTCGGCAACCGAACCGATGCATTTCAGTTCCTTGCCGTCTTCGGATACCCAGATAGGCAACGGTGTCCCCCAGAAGCGGGAGCGTGAAAGGTTCCAGTCGACCAGGTTTTCCAGCCAGTTGCCGAAACGGCCCTCACCCGTGGATTCGGGTTTCCAATTGATCGTGTTGTTCAATTGGATCATCCTGTCTTTCAGCGCAGTAGTTCTGATGAACCAACTGTCGAGCGGGTAATAGAGCACGGGTTTGTCGGTGCGCCAGCAGTGTGGATAATTGTGCACATGCTTCTCGATCCGGAAAGCCTTGCCTTCCTGCTTGAGCATGACGGCGATATCCACATCAACCGGTTCGTCGCCGACTTCCCATTTATCGTCGTATTCAATCTTGACATAGCGGCCGGCAAACGGCAGGTAGGAATCGTAGTTCACATAATCCTTAACGAAATCAGGATACAGGTTCTCAATCGGGAAAAACCGTCCTTTGCGGTCAACCAGAGGCTGTGCCTTACCGTCCGCATCGTCCACGATCAGCGGGGAGATCCCCGAGATGCGGGCCACGCGGTCGTCATCGGCGCCGAAGGTGGGGGCGATATGAACGATCCCGGTTCCATCATCCGTAGTCACGAAGTCCCCTGTGATCACGCGGAAAGCGTCACCTTTCGGCTTCACCCAGTCGATCAGCTGCTTGTAGCGTATTCCGGCCAATTCCTTACCCTGATATTCTCCGTCGATGATGTAGGGGATCAGCTTGTCGCCCTTCCTATAGGTACTCAACGGGATCCCTTCCATGCCCGGATCGAAATAGCTGTGGACCAGGTCTTTCGCGAGGATGACCGTGATCGGGTCACCGAGATAGGGATTGAACGTTTGGACCTTTACATACCGGATCTCCGGACCCACGCAAAGCGCCGTATTCGAGGGCAGGGTCCAGGGGGTGGTGGTCCAGGCCATGAAGAAGACGGGAGACCAGAGACCAGAGACGGAAGATATTTCTCTGGTCTCCAGTCTCTGGTCTCCCGTCTCCTTAGCTGTTGGCAGCTCTCCCACCACCTCGAACAACGCTGTCGCAGTGGTGTCCTTCACATCCTTGTAGCACCCCGGCTGGTTGAGCTCGTGGGAGCTGAGACCGGTGCCGGCGGCGGGGGAAAAGGGCTGGATCGTATAGCCTTTATAGAGCAATCCTTTGTTGAAAAGTTGCTTAAGGATCCACCAGAGGGTTTCGATATAGCGATTGTCGTAGGTAATGTAAGGATGATCCATATCCACCCAGTAGCCCATGATGTGGGTAAGGTCTTCCCACATATCGGTATATTTCATCACCTCCTTGCGGCAGGCACGGTTATAATCAGCCACGCTGATGGTTTTGCCGATATCTTCCTTGGTGATGCCGAGCATTTTCTCGACGCCCAGCTCAACCGGGAGACCATGGGTATCCCATCCGGCCTTGCGCTGCACCCGGTAGCCCTTCTGTGTTTTATAGCGGCAGAAAATATCCTTGATGGTGCGGGCCAATACATGGTGGATGCCCGGAATTCCATTGGCGGAAGGCGGTCCCTCATAAAATACAAAATCCGGATAACCCTCCCGGATCTCAATGCTCCGGTGAAAGGCCTCCGTCTTTACCCAATAATCCATCACCTCCCGGTTGATCCGGGACAGGTCGAGTTGCTTGTATTCAGGGAACTTCTTTGACACAGTTACTTTACATAGAAAAAGAGCACAAAGTTATATAAAAAGGCAGAAGGCAGAGGGCAGAAGGCAAAAATTAGTCTTAAGAATCAGGTAAAAGGCACCAAGTGATTATCTTCCGGGTTGCAGTCTGGGGTTAGTCACAGTTTTGTGGGGGCTGTCCCCCAGACTAAAGTCTGGGGTTAGTCATAACACCCTCTTAATTAACAACTTATTACTAATTTTTGACTTTTGCCCTCTGCCTTCTGCCTTAAATTTTTCCCTGCGCCGCAAGTATCCGTGCGATATATTTCCCGAGTATGTCGAACTCCAGGTTCACCACCGATCCCGGTGTAAAGCAGTGAAAGTTCGTAACCTGATAGGTATAGGGAATGATGGCCACCTGAAAGCTGGTATCCCGTGCGTTCACCACCGTCAGGCTGACCCCGTTCACGCAGACCGAGCCTTTTTCCACGACCAGGTACCCGGGTTCGTTTTTAACCGGTTCAAATTCAAACGTATAGTACCAGCTGCCTTCGGCTTCTTCCACCCGGGTACAGACGGCAGTCTGGTCCACGTGGCCCTGGACGATATGCCCGTCGAGCCGTCCGTCCATCCGCATGCTCCGTTCGAGGTTCACCTCATCGCCTTCTTTCAGCAGGCCCAGGTTTGATTTTTCCAGTGTCTCCCGGATGGCAGTCACCGTGTAGGTTTGTCCCGCTTTCTTTACCACTGTCAGGCACACTCCGTTATGCGAGATGCTCTGATCGATAGTCAGGTCATCAACAAAGGTGCAGGTAAGTGTAATGTGAAGGTTTTCCTGGTCCTTGACCAGCCGGATAACCTTGGCCGTTTCCTCGACAATTCCGGAAAACATAACATTTTCGTTTGCCGCAAAAATAGGGAAAAGTTTGTACCCACCCCAAGCCCCTCCCTGAAACCAGGGAGGGGTCTAAGTTTTAGAGAATTTATTTGTAATTTTTTCTAAAACAGATTTTATTTCTGCAAGCTCTGAATTATCTATTCTTAAGATTTTAAAGCCACGACTCCTTAAGATTTTATCACGACGATAGTCCTTCTCCTTGAGATGATCATGGATACCTCCATCAAGTTCAATTACCAGATGTTCCTGTGCGCAATAAAAATCAGGAATAAAAAAGAAACACTCCTGGCCGATGACCTGATAAATAATCGGATGTTGACGAAGAAACTTCCTTCCAAGTACTTTTCTGTTCTTCAATTCTTTCCACAGGATACTTTCAGAGGCGGTTGGATTTCTCCTGAATTTCGAGGCTTTTTCTTTGATTTCACGGTAATGCATTATTTGTTTTTACAGATATAGATGCTTTCCGCCCGACTAAAAGGAGAGATTAAAAAAGCCCCTCCTTGATTTCAGGGAGGGGTCCGGGGTGGGTATTCATTCTCAGTAAACCACCACTCTCCTATTAAAGATAGACTTCCCTGCTCTTACCTCTACCACATAAATCCCCGCCTGCAGGTCACCCACCTCTATTTCAACCAGTTTATCACTACTCTGAAAGTGTTTTTCCGCAACCATTTTGCCCCGTAGATCGTAAAAGGCAATTTTTATTTCTCCCGATGGAACCGGGCACTCAATCAGCAGCTGTTGGCTGACCGGATTGGGGTAGATCAGGATCTGATCATCCAACGGGATTTCATCCATATTCATCACCGTGGCATTCGCAGTGCAGATCCACCGGTCAGGGTCAAACTGGATGGAATCGAT
>CAZJNQ010000120.1:0-5216 GCA_964547475.1 uncultured Porphyromonadaceae bacterium | reverse complement strand
TAAGTCCCCAGACTGAAGTCTGGGGTTAGTCATAAACTTTTTCCTTTTTCCTTTTGCCTTTTTCCTTTTGCCTTTACTTCTGCCTTTTGCTTATTTCTTCGCCAGTGTGGTTTTGTACCAGAATTCTGTTGTCGCCAGTCCCATTCCGCCGCCCTGAGGCATGTTAGCAATGGCCTGGTCTTTGGCGGTCCCTCCCGTCATTCCGCCGCCTCCGCCGGCGCCGCCTCCGCCTCCACGGCCTCCACCGCGGCCACCCGACATCCGCCCTCCGGAAGCACCCGATGCGGCTCCTGTTCCCATATTGACACCTGATACCTGCTGATTGCCCGGACCCTGGGCAACTCCTCCTCCCGATTGCTCGGATGCCGCCTGTCCGAAACGGAGCCCGACAACTATGTCATCTAACGCGGAAAGGCCTTCAGATTTGATCAGATGAATGGGTACTCCGACAATGACGTTCAGTACATTTGAGGTGTCCACGGCAATCAGCGTGCGAAAGTCGGTTTTCTCAAGGGACGGGTTGATTTGCATGACCACATCCTTGTTTTGCCATTGCAACTCAAAGGATTGCGCCTGCTCAAGGAGCATCTGGGTGGATGTCCGCTGGTTGCGGCCCTGCCTGCCCCGCTGCTGCGCGAGCTGGTGACTTTCCGTCACACCGGCAATGATCTCCCGCTTGATCAGCGGAAACCGCACAAAACAATCCTCCTTCATTTTTTTTGACGGATCAATGAAGACCGTCATCCCGTTCCGGAGAACCAGGCTCTGAACAACCGGATTAAAGAAGCTGAAGGCAAAGTAAAGATGGGTGCTATCGTTGTAACTCATCCATCCGGTCTGCGTATCGGTATGGTAACCGGTAGGCTTGATGTCGGACGAACCGGCATCCTTGCCCCAATAGGTGGTGAGCTGTGTCAATCCCGTGCATCCCGCCAGAAGGGCTACCAAGACCGCACAGGAGAAAATCAGAAATCTTTTCATCGGTTGTGGTTTATCTTTGGATACTGTAAAGTTAATATGGTTTACTATCAGGGTATTAAAACAAACTTTAGTAAATTGATGACCTTTTGTTAAATGATGTTAAACCAAACCGGTAGTAAACCATGACACACAATCAGAATCCTGACGAACCCTGCTGCCCGGTTTTTGATCCCGAGCCCTGGGACCATAAAACCTGGGAATGGCAAGATAAACTGTTCCTGAAAGATTCCGTCCGGGAATTTTTCCATATGCCCAATCCCAAATCAGTGAACAAAGTAGTGACCCGGATGT
This sequence comes from uncultured Porphyromonadaceae bacterium, assembly GCA_964547475.1. GTDB lineage: Bacteria > Bacteroidota > Bacteroidia > Bacteroidales > UBA12481 > UBA12481. The sequence goes on along the minus strand of CAZJNQ010000120.1, from coordinate 3,944 downwards.
GGAAGGCCGCCCAGGATGCCGGTGCGGCACCCGAACTGAAGGATTTCCTCCTCCTGGCCAATGACACGTCAGCCTGGCACGGAGATTACTATCTCAACCTTACCAAAGAGATTCCCGGAGCCAATATGGCCCGCATTACGGGGACTTTCTACTCACGGGTGTTCGACGGCCCCTTCAGTGCCGTTCCACGATGGGTCAGGGAAATGAAAGCAGAAGGAACTGAAAAGGGAATCAGGTTCGTCGATTACTATTTCTATTACACCACCTGCCCGAAATGCGCCAAGATTTACGGACATAATTACGTGGTGGCGTTTGGGAAGGTCGGATAGTGATTGGTGATTGGTGACTGGTGACTGGTGACTCGTGACTCGTGACTCGTGACTCGTGACTGGTGACTCGTGACTCGTGACTGGTGACTGGTACTCCCCAGACTGAAGTCTGGGGTTAATCATATACTTTTTCCTTTTTCCTTTTACCTTTTTCCTTTACTTCTGCCTTCTGCCTTTTGCCTTATGCATTGTGCCTTATGCCGTTCACACTAATTAACTTACCATTAACCCGGCATTAACTCTGTGCGGCCGGGTTTTGCCCTATTTTCGTTGCGACTAATCAAGATAATTATGAACACGAAACTTATTGTACCGATCATGATTTCAGTTCTCCTGTGTTGCTCCATCTCAGCATGGGGACAGGACATGAACGAAAGGAAAATCAAGCGCATCATCCGAAAAATAGAAAGACAGCAGGAAAAACTCCGGGAACTGCAAGGTCACGAAATCGAAGCCTTCAATATAGTCGTTCCGTGGGTTGATCCTGTCAGGCCGGAGGGGATCAATGAGGATGTTATGATCATCAGAAAGAAAGCTTTTGAAGAACAGAAAAAAGCGATGGAGCAACAGCAACAGGAAATGAAGGAGCAGGTCATGATCATGAAAGAGGATCATCTCAAGAAGTTGCAGGAGCTCAAGGAACTGGGCAAGCTCAAGGAACTGGAGGAACTAGGAGAACTGGAAGAGATCCCGGAATTGAATGAGGAAAAATTGAAGGAAATACAGGAAGAGATGAAAGTCTGGAAAGACGATTCCGGCAAGATATTCTATTACAAATCACCGGAATTCAAGTTCAAGGGAGTCGAACCGTTCGTTTGGAAAACCCCGGAATTCAAGGCGGGGGTCGATAACTGGTTTTCAGACCAGGATGCCCTGTATGTCGAGAAAACCCTTGACGGCGAATCCCTTACGGCTGATTTCAGTTATGAAGTCAGACCCGGGGCAACGGGGATTTCTTTGTCGGTCAATGGCTCCATGGAGGCAGGGAGCGTGGTTATAACCGTGAAAAAGCCCGACGGTACCGTTTTCAATACCTACAACCTTTCTCCGTTGGCCAATGTCCGCTGGAATCAGACACTGAAATTCGAGGACCAGGAAGAAGCGGCCTTTGTCGGCAAATGGACGCTCACCATTGCTGCGGAAGGTGCAAAGGGGAACTACCAGGTTCGCGTAAACGACCGGTAAGTCCGGCTGAACGGAGACAGTTGATCAATGTTTTTTCTGCCACCTAAAGACACCGATTGAAAATAAACAACTACGCCCGGAACACAACCGGGCGTTGCTGTTTCAGGTTGACAGACAGGATCGCTTTTTGCGGATTCGGTACAAGGTTTTCACATAAAATTTCCAAAACACACATTTTAACCCAGTATTTCCTACTTTTGTACGTTTTATCCAAAGCGATTTCACATTTTCTTATCACAGGAAATCACAGGAATGGAACCATTAACTTATCTTGACAGAAACGAGAACCAGTATGGTCCTGCTCCGGAATGCCTGAAAGCGCTGACCGATCCCGTATGGGCCGAACTATTTGAATATTCACGCGATTATACCCGTAATGTAAAAAGCCGTCTTTCGGAGCGTCTGGCCGTCGACCTGGGCGTGGATGAAAAAAACATAATTCTGGGTTATGGTGCAGAGGATCTTCTCAAGCAAGCCATCCACTGCTATCTTCATAAGGGTGAGAAAATCATGATCCCTTCACATTCGTGGTGGTATTATAAAAAGATTGCCGCTGAAGTGGACGGGATACAGGTTGAATATCCCATCGTGGAAGGCGACCATGCCTTTACCTATGATCTTGACGGCATGCTCAGGATCTACCGGGAAGAGTTACCGCAAATAGTGCTCATCAGTTCACCCAACAATCCCACGGGTAACCGGCTGTCGCCCGGACAACTTCGTTTGATCCTCCAGGCCATGAACCAGACCATCGTCATCCTGGATGAAGCCTACACACTCTTCCATTGCAATGATAACGGATACCTCAGGGAACTGGTGACGGAATTTCCGAACCTGGTCATCCTCAGGACTTTTTCAAAATACTATGCACTGGCAGGCCTGCGCATCGGATATGCTTTGATCGGTGAAAACCATGCCCGGTTTTCGCTATTCAGCGCTCATTACCTGGGCTTTAACCGAGTCTCTGAAAGGGTGGCTATTGCAGCTCTGGATGCAGGGGATTATTACCGGGATATGTGTCGTAAGATGTTGGAAGACAGCGAGATGTTGTTTGCCGAATTAAACCATTTTCCCGGTTTTACGGCTTACCGTACCTACGCTAATTTCATCCTGGTCAGGATTCCGCAGAAGATCAAGACCGGGCTGAAAACCTACCTGAAAACCCATGGGATGATCGTTAAATTCATGGAGGAGGAAGACCTGAACAGCCATATCCGGATCACCATCGGGACACAGGAACAGAACAGGCGGCTCCTGAACCTGATCCGGGAATTCCTGTTGGCGGAATAGCATTATGAGCTGGTACCAGGAGTATAAGAGATCCCTTAAACTCAGCGAGGTGGAAGAATTTCTCGATGTTTTCCTCTACCGGCCCCTTTCCTTTCTGGTGGTCAAGTTGGTTTACCGCACTCAAATTACACCCAATCACCTGACCCTTGCCGCTATTGCAATGGGCATAGTCAGCGGTTGCCTGTACGCCTTCGGAAAACCGGATTTCATTGTTGCCGGGGCCCTTTTTTTTCTTCTGTTCAATATTTTTGATTGCAGCGACGGACAACTGGCCAGGCTGAAGAATAACGGTACGGCCATAGGCAAGATCATGGACGGCGTGGCCGATTATGCAGCCTCCGTGGCCGTTTACGTCGGGATCGCCATAGGATTTGCCGGTCATCAGGACAAGCCGCTGCCGTGGTTGATCCTGCTCGCGGTAACCGGTATTTGTTCGGGGATCCATTCGGTCCTGGTCGACTTTTACCGGAGCCGTTTTCTGGATTACTATACGCTTCGGAAAGACAATTTCGATGATACCATCAGGGAGATTAAGAATGCATTGGTTGAAGCCAGGCACAAGGGCCGGAAGCTGGAACAGACAGCTTTCATGATGTACTTGAAATACACCAGATTACAAAGGTTTCTTACGATCAAGAGGTCCGGGAGGATCACCATCAGCGCCACACCCGAGGAGTATTACCGGAAGAACCGGATCCTGATGCGGTTGTGGCTTTTGATCGGCCCGACCATGCAGATAACCAATATTATCGTTTGTTCGTTGTTACAGAGGATCGATCTGTTCATGTGGATCGTCCTGATTGTTTTTAACGGACTGGCAATCCTGCTTTGGATCATTCAGCAGATGGTAGACCGGACTTACAGGGACACGAAAAAATGAAAGCGGTCATCCTGGCAGCGGGTGCGGCCACACGCCTGAGGCCCCTCACAAACCACATTCCGAAGTGCCTTCTGGAGGCAGGAAGCAAGCGGATCCTTGAACGAACCCTCGAAAACCTTATTGCCAATGATATTCCCGAGATCATCATCGTGACCGGTTATCTGGAGGAACAGATACGTAGTTTTACTGCATCCCGCTTTCCGGGGCTTCCTGTCCGGTTTGTGCACAATGAGCGGTATGAGGTCACCAATAATATCTAT
>CAZJNQ010000119.1:0-5249 GCA_964547475.1 uncultured Porphyromonadaceae bacterium | reverse complement strand
CCCCGATTACCACGGCAGCAATGGCATCGAGCTCATATCCCTGCCCCATGGCAGGAGATCCCGACATCACCCGCGAGGAGAGAACGATACCGGCCAGTCCGGCCAGCAAGCCAGTCAGAGAATACACAATTACCGTAATCCGGCCGGTAACGATACCCGACAATTCAGCGGCTGTTCTATTGCCCCCTGTGGCATACACATGCCTTCCGAAAACAGTCATGGAAAGGAGAAACCAGCCCAGAAAAACAACGATAACAAAGATGATGACCGGAATCGGTATTCCAAGGATATAACTGCCCCCGATTTTATTGTAGGCCTCGCTCAGTTCGATGACCGGTCTTCCGTTTGTATACACAAGGGCTGCACCCCTGGCCATGGTCATCATGGCCAGGGTTACGATGAAGGGAGCTATTTTTCTTCCGGCTATGATAACTCCGTTGATAAAACCGCACAAGGTTCCAACAAGCAAGCCGGCCAGTACAGGTAGGATGACCGTAGCGGAACTGGCATGTGCAAAAGATTCCGCCACAACGGCAGCAAGTGCCAGCACGGAGCCGACTGACAGGTCGATACCGGCCATTATGATCACGAATGTCATCCCCACTGCAACAATTCCGTTGATGGAAGTCTGCCGCAGTATGTTCATGATATTCGTAAACTTCATGAATGAAGGGGATGACAAGGCCATCACAAGAATCAGGATCAGAAACGCAATGAGGATCCCAAAACGGGATAAGAATTCGTAGTTTTGATTTTTCTTCATTTCCTGTGCGTTTTATTACGGTATCTACGGCATGATGGACGACAGAATGCATTCCTGGTCAAACTCATCCCGGCTGAATTCCCGGGAGATCCTCCCCTTCCTGATCCCCAGAATACGGTCACAAATTCCCATCAATTCCGACATTTCAGAAGAAACCAGGAGAATGGAAATACCTTTGCCAACCAGCGTGTTAATCAGTATGTATATTTCTGATTTTGAGCCTATATCGATACCGCGCGTAGGCTCGTCAAGTAAAAGAACGGCAGGTTTGGCCAGTAACCATTTTGCCATGACCGTTTTCTGCTGGTTCCCTCCGCTCAGATACAGTACTTTTTGACCTAGGCCGGCAAATTTCACCTGAAGCTGCCGTGCTATGGCATCAACTGCCGAAATCTCCGATTTTGGCCGTATGACACCTGCCTTATTTGCGAATTGCTTCAATGTGGGCAATGATATGTTGAATAAAACGGAAGACTCCAGGTTTAATCCGGCCTGTTTGCGGTCCTCAGGTACCAGGGCAATGCCCAGTTCAATGGCTTTCAGCGGTGAGTCAACACGAACGGGGATTCCCCTGACAAGAACAGTACCGGTATGTGCGGGGCGGGCTCCAAAGATAGCTTCGAGGATTTCCGTCCTTCCCGATCCCACCAATCCTGCCAGTCCAAGTACTTCTCCTTTCCTGAGCGTAAGGCTGATGTCAGCAAATGTATCTGCCCGGCCTAAATTCCTGATCTCAAGAATCGTTTCACCGGGTTCACCCTGCCTTGCCGGGAAAAGGTCCTGCAATTCCCTGCCAACCATTTGTTTGATCAGACTCTTATAATCCATTTCTTCCACAAGGTTTGTAGAGATCCTCTTTCCGTCCCTTAAAACGGTGATCCGATCGCTGATCCGGAAAACCTCTTCCATCTTATGGGAGATATAGATCACCGATACGCCCTTTTCCCTGAGCCGCTCCAGCATGGTATAAAGTGTCGCGGCATCATGCGCAGAAATTGCGGATGTCGGTTCATCCATGATCAGGATATCAGCATGGCATGATACAGCCTTCACGATCTCAACCAGCTGCATCCCCGAAATGCTGAGCTTCCCCATTTGCATGCCCGGTTCTATATCCAGATGAAATTCAGAAAGAATGGTTCCTGCCTGGCGGATCATCTGTTTCTTTTTCAGGATACCCCATTGTGACGGTTCCCGGCTGGCAAATATATTTTCCGCAACCGTCATATCCCGAAAATTATTCAGCTCCTGATGTACCATGGCAATACCAAGCCTTAGCGCATGTGATTCATTTTTAATCTCGGTTTGTCTTCCCCTGAACGCGATCCGGCCTTTTTCCTTCTGGTATATCCCGGCCAGGATCTTCATCAGTGTTGATTTTCCGGCTCCGTTCTCACCCATCAGGGCATGAATTTCGCCCCGGTATACGGTAAGGCTGACGTCATCAAGGGCGGTCACACCCGGAAATGATTTGGATATCCCCTGCATTTCAAGAACAGGGGTATTATAATCAGGATAGTTCACGTATTTGTCTTTTCAGGGTGAATATAACAAATATACAGGGAGTATAGTCCAAAGGCCACATAAAAATTAATCAATACTGATACTATTTTAATGAACATGCAGGCGTATTTTAAAATAAAGTATTATAATTGTGTTTACAGTTATATGATCGCGGAGTATGAAACCTTTATTCGAGAAGGTATTGCTGGCAGAGGCCTCTTTTCTGATCAAGGAGGAACATTTCAACCGCTTTGACATTCCCTGGCATCTTCATCCCGAGTTCGAACTTTCCCTTCTTTTTCAGGGAGATGGAAAATTAAACGTGGGTGATCAAATCTCCGATATTGGCGAGCAGGAACTGGTTTTACTCGGACCGAACCTCCCCCACAGCTGGTTTGGGAATTTGAACGCCCGGCCGGGATCCAAATCGAAGCAGATTGTCATCCAGTTTCCCCAGGATTTTCTGGGCAATGGTTTTTTCCAGCAACATGCCTTTACGAAGATCGCTGATCTGCTTCACAGGTCAGCCAGGGGCCTGATTTTTAGCGAACCCGAAAAAACAAGGGTAGCCCGAAAGATCAGGAGGATGCTTCACATGCCTGATTTTGAGCGGACCATGGAACTGCTGAACGTTCTCCACATCCTGGCCCAGGGCAGGCATTACCGGATACTGTCGAGTATAGGTTATTCCAGCCAGCTGAATGAGCATGAATCAGCCCGGCTGAACAATATTTACAAATTCATCCTGGAAAACTTCAGGAATTATCTCGACCTCAAAACCGTGGCCAGATATGCCAACATGACGCCCCAGGCATTCAGCAAATATTTCAGGGAAAGGACCCGGAAGAATTATATTACCTTCCTCAATGAGGTCAAGATCGGATATGCCTGCAGGCTGATCACCGAGAAAAAGATGAATATTTCCCAGATATGCTATGAATGCGGGTATACCAACCTGTCCAATTTTAACCGGCAGTTCAGGCGTATCATGGATCTCACGCCCTCGCAATATGCGAGACAGTTTGAATAAGTATTTCAAAACTATCTCGCGCTTTCATAGCAGTCAGAACCTGAACCGCAGTCCAAGGTCAGCCGTCATGCCAAAATTCTCCTGGTAGGTGGGTCGCGGATCACCCCTCAGCCTTTGTGATTCGGTAAAATCGCTGATGTTCGCAATGTTGGCGATCACTTCAAAGCCCTGCATCTTCCCGATCCGGAATTTCTGGGTCAGCTGAAGATCCCACCGGTAGAAGTGATCCTTCAGTTTGTCCTCTCTCGGTGCTCCCCTGTAATTCATCCCGGTATAGATCAGACCATTGTACTGGAACGACAGCCAGGCGTTGAAGCCCTTGTAGTTGAAGCCCAGCGATACATTGGCAATGTTCTTCGGCTGGAACATCATCGGACCCGTCGTGGTTGAATCCACCCTTACGGCCACAGGACGGCCCCCTCCCGGAGGCACAACATTGTCTATGCGGGTATACGGGTAAGTGGTCTCCGAATGGGTGTAGGTATAATTGGCATACAGGGTGAAAAAGTTAAAGGGTTTCGGCAGATAAAAGAAGGATGTCTGCCATTCAAATTCAACCCCTTCCACAAAGGTGGTATAGGGGTGGTTCTCCCACACTGTCACATTGACCACGGCATTATCGGGAAAGGGGTCGATCAAGTTCGTCACCCCGGATCCGCTGATAGGATCTGCGCCATATTTTATCCTCCACCGTTTTGTAAAAACCGGTGACCGACAAGAGCCCGATCTTGTTCCCGTGGAAGGTAAACTGGGCGTCAAAGCTGGTCCAAAGTTCAGGATTCAAACCAGGATTGCTGGCAGTGTATGAAAACGGCGCCCAGCCGGTGTTCACATAGGTGTTTGGAGATATGGCATCGAAGTCGGGCCGACTCAGGATTTGGGTATATGAAAAGTGGGCATAGAACGACTTTGCCGGCTTCACCCTGAGGTGGATCATCAGCAGGAAATTATCGGAACGGAATATTTCAACCCGGATACAACTGCCCGAAAGCGGACTGCTGGTGTTTGCGAATCCCGGATTTAAATTCAAACCCGGAAGACAAAACGAGATCCGGAATTTCTTTGATGTCCGGAATCCGAATTACCTGGGAAATGAAGCACGGGTGGCAAGGCAGGTATGTGCTCACAGTTACTTCACGGAATGGCCAGTCTGGATCATGAGATGTGTCCGGAAAAGGCTGGCCCGTGTTTGTGCAAAAAAAGAAATTGACTACTGGATGACCGAATACTGCATCCTCAGAAATAACAGGGAAATTCAGGGCGGTGGAAGAGACCTTGGCATGCATACCGCATTGAATGTTGCCAGGGTAATTCACCATGATCTGGTCTTCGGCAATGCATCGTCATGGCAATGGTGGCTTGGTGTGTCAACCTCCGACTTTAAGGACGGCCTTGTCTATGTCAACCGCGATGGTTGAGGCATAACTGATTCAAAGACCATGTGGATGATGGGAAATTTCAGCCAGTTTGTCAGACCCGGGGCAAAGCGGCTCGATGTATAACATGATTTCGGGAAGGATATCCTCATCTCAGCTTTCAGAAACCCGAACGGACAAAAAGCTGTAATCGTAATTAACCAGGGAACTCAGGAAAAACATCTGGATGTCAAAACGGAAAATGCAGCAATAATCACTGTATGGGAAACCTCTGGCAGTCAAAGTCTTCAGAATACGGGTGAATATTCCCCGGAGGATTCACTTGTGGTTAAGGCCAGGAGCATAACAACCCTAGTTATAGAAAGCGGTAACAATCGAGAATCTTTATGATCAAAGATGCCAAATCATCTGGTTATATGATATTTCGCAAAACATCCTGTATCCGGATTCTTGTACTCGGTATCCTGTTCCTGATTTCGCTCCAGGCTTCCGGTGGAGAAGACCCGGCCAGACTTAGCCGTAAGGTTCGGATCATGGTACCCATGATACCCTGGCTTGGCATCAATATATATTATGC
>CAZJNQ010000118.1:2947-5296 GCA_964547475.1 uncultured Porphyromonadaceae bacterium | reverse complement strand
CGGATGCAGGCCTTGTTCTTTGGTCGAGCGACGCCTGGAACAAATCCGTGGTGGCCCCTTCGCCGGTCTGCCTTCCCGATGGCCGGATCTTCCTCACTGCAGGTTATGGCGCAGGCAGCATGATGATCAGGATCAAACCCTCCGGCAACCGGTTCGATGTGGAGGTCCTGGACCAATATCCGCCCGTTAAAGGCCTGGCTTGCGAGCAGCAGTCACCGCTCCTCTTCCATGGGTACCTGCTCGGCATCCTGCCGAAAGATGCGGCAGCGCTCAGGAACCAGCTGGCCTGCTTTAACCCCGATGACCTGCACAACCCGGTCTGGTCAAGCGGCGCGGAAGCCCGTTTCGGACTCGGGCCTTACCTGATTGCCGACAATAAATTGTTTATTTTGAATGACGATGGGATCCTGACCATCGTCCGGCCGAGTATTCAGTCATTCGAGCAGCTCGACCAGATCAGGCTTTTCGAAGGCCAGGATGCCTGGGCCCCGATCGCCGTTGCCGACGGGTACATGATATTAAGAGACTCCAGGAAAATGTTTTGCATAAGGATGGAATCCGCACCCACATGATGACCAGACGCATTATCATATCGTTCCTGATCCTGCTGTCCCTGGCAATCATCACCCTGGTTGTCCTGGACATCAGGAAATCACGGACCGACCGCAGGCCTGCCAATCCCTATGACCTGAACCTGGATGAACTCGCAGAGGTGGATCCCTCACTGGTCCGGTACCAGGAGACCCTGGACCTCAAACTGGACGATTCTGAAAAAAAAGGCATTGCTTATGGAATGGGGAAGATCTGGCTGATCGGGGAGAATTATCTGCTGGTTTTATCACCGGAAGGAGTGATGCTCGGGAAAACTGCCCTTCCGGAATCCCCTTATTGTATAACTATTTATCATTCTGATATTTATATCGGATTTAAGAATAATATCCGGGTCTATGATCCGGATGGGAGAGAAACGCGTACCTGGCAGGTTGCGGGCGACAGCACCCTCCTGACCAGCCTGGCTGCGCGGGATTCTTTGTTGTTTGCCGCCGATGCCGGCAACCGGAGGGTGCTCAGGTTCAGCACCGGCGGGAGTTACCTGGGTGAATTTGACGGCAAGCGGGAAGCCGGTGACCTGCATGGTTTCATTGTGCCGAGCGGATGGTTTGACCTGGCGTTTGCTCCGGATGGTGAGCTCTGGGTAGTCAACCCTGGGCTTCATGCTCTCGAGAATTACACGACGGAAGGCAAACTGCGCGGTTATTGGGAAAAAGGTTCCACGGGTATCGAGGGATTCAGTGGCTGTTGCGGTCCGGCGCATATCGCTTTCTTGCCTGACGGATCGTTCGTGACTTCGGAAAAAGGGATGGTCCGGATCAAGGTGCACCGTGCTTCGGGCGAGCTGGAGTCGGTCGTGGCTCCGCCGGCCTTGTTTGAGAACGGGTATTATGCCCCGGATCTGGCCGTTGGCGACCGGGGTGAGATTTATGCACTGGATTTCGACAGGAAGAGGATCAGGATTTTTGAAAGAAAAACGGAATCACGGTTATGAACCCAGTAGAAGCCTTGGACTCATTTTCCGCTGCAGATCAGCGGGGTATTATAACCTCCGACTTGGTCGGGATTGTTCGACTTACAAATTTTTTTCGCTTCATTCAAAAATTTAAGTCTCACGAATGAACCGCAAGAGCTTTATCAATCAATCGGGACGGTGGATCATTCTGGGGGCGATCGCCTACCTCACCGGTCATATCTTTTTCCGGCGAAAGGTATCGGCTTCCGGGAAATACGTCTGGCAGATCGATCCTTACAAATGCAACCAGTGCGGCAGATGCGCCACCCAGTGCGTCCGCGCCGTCTCGGCCGTTAAATGCGTGCATGCCTTTCAATTATGTGGATACTGCGACCTGTGCGGCGGATATTTCAAGCCCAACACGCTGAACCTGACAACCGGGGCTGAAAACCGGCTATGCCCCACAGGCGCCCTGACAAGAAAATTTGTTGAAGAGCCTTTCTTTGAATACACCATCGATGAAGACCTCTGTAACGGCTGCGGAAAATGTGTCAAGGGCTGCTCGTCCTTCGGCAACGGCTCGCTGCAGCTTCAAATCCGCTATAACCTGTGCCAGAACTGCAATGAGTGTTCCATCGCCCGCCTGTGCCCTTCGGATGCAATCAGCAGGGTGCCGGTTGAATCCGCCTATCAGATAAAGGGTGATTTTAAGAATCCTGCTGTTAAGGAAACCCGATGAAAGGATCAAGACTGATATTGGTTATCCTGATCTGGCTCGGAGCATTCAGCATCCTCCCGGCCCAGCAGCGGTTTCCCAAGCCGGAATTCAGGACTGACTATAC
>CAZJNQ010000118.1:0-2847 GCA_964547475.1 uncultured Porphyromonadaceae bacterium | reverse complement strand
TCTTCAGTCTTCTTTTCGGCCGGGTATTCTGTGGAGCGGCGTGCCCCCTGGGAGCCATCCAGGATCTGCTGATATTCAAGCCGATAACCATTGCACCCTGGCTCCGGAAAACCCTGGGTATCTTTCCCTATGTCTATCTCGGCCTGGCTGTCCTTTTCGCTGCAACCGGAACCGAGTTTATCATTTGCCGGTACGATCCGTTCATCGGAATTTACCGGACGCATGGGCCCTACCTGATGATATTACTGGGCATCGCCTTCCTCCTCACGGGGCTCTTTGTCGCCCGGCCTTATTGCCGGTTTCTCTGCCCGTACGGTGCCTTGCTGAATATTACCTCCCGGTTTTCCTGGAAGCACCTGTCGGTCTACCCGACCCATTGCATCGAGTGCAAGCTTTGCACGACTGCCTGCCCCTTCGAAGCCATTGATTTTCCCGATTCCGTCAGAGAGCGGCCGGAACCCAGGAAAAGCGCAAGGCGCTTCATCCTTTTCTTTATTCTGATTCCCGTCCTGATGGCAGCCGGCGGATGGATCGGATCCCGATCCCATGTGTATCTCTCCAGGGCGCACCAGACTGTTGCCCTTGCCGAGCTCCTGATTTCCCACCCTGAATTGCGGAACGATACTGACAACCTGGATATCCAGACCTTCCTGGCTTCGGGAAAATCACTCGAGACCCTGGCTGCCGAGGCACAGGTCATCCGGGACAAATTCCGCACCGGTGGCTGGATCCTGGGGGCTTTCCTGGGCCTGGCGATAGGGTTCATGACATTAAACCAACTGATATACAGGCGAAAAGAAGATTATCAGGCCAATAAGGGAGCCTGCTATTCATGCGCCAGGTGCTTAGATTATTGTCCGGTCGAATGAAAACAACAGAAGATAAAATCAAGCTCGTCTCCAACCTGATCACGGTATCCGGGATTTTCTGCATTGCCGTTTCCCTCCTGTTGCTGATCAACTTCATTCATGTCAAATCATCCAAACCGCTGGAAAGCAAAGCCCTGGCAGCCCTTGTGGAGCAGTTCCGGGGTGACAGTCAGAACGAAGATCTGAAAAACGATATCCGGAACCTGGATCTTCTGGCCCGCAAGGCCTTTTTCACGGGCAACTGGCAGATCAGGACGGGCAGTTTCCTGTTGTTGTTCGGAGGCATCCTCTTTGCCGGACTGTTAAGGATTTACCACGATATGAAAGCTAAGATCGGGGCACCCCTGATCACCGGCGGCACCACCCAGATCACCCGGCTGCTGTCGCAGCGGTGGATCCTCATCGCGGGAGGCTTGCTGTTGGGATCCGCACTGGTGGCCTCCTTCCTGACCACCGATTACCTGAAAATGTATCGTGAAACCGGCCGGGTAGCCCAAGTGACCCAGGCTCCGGAAGTGAGAACGGTGGAGGTGGAGACGGGAGAGCGGAGACAAGAGACAAGAGACCAGGAGACCAGAGACCAGAGACCAGGAGACCAGAGACCAGGAGACAAGAGACCAGGAGGTAAGAGACCAGGAGACAAGAGACCAAGAGACAAGAGACCAAGAGACAAGAGACCAGGAGATGGGAGGAGTGGTGTCCAAAGACTCGATTTTTACGCCTCCAGTCGCGCGTCTCCAGTCTTCTTCAGCGCGCCATCCCTCTTTCCGCGGCCACTGGGCGCAGGGCATTTCTGAAGCCGTGAACCTGCCGGTTGACTGGGATGGTCCCAGCGGGCGGAACATCAAATGGAAGGTTGCCCTGGAAAAGCCCGGCTACAATTCACCCGTCATCTGGAATAACCGGCTGTTCATTGCCGGCGCCGATGCCCAATCACGCATTATTTCCTGTTATGACAGGAACACGGGTTCCCTGCTTTGGCGGCACGAGGCATCAGGCATCCCGGGTTCCCCGGCGGTTCCGCCCCGGGTGACCTCCGATACCGGCCTGGCCGCTCCGAGTGTGGCAACGGACGGTCAGCGGGTCTTTGCCATTTTTGCCACGGGTGACCTGGTCGCAACGGATATTGACGGCAATAGGCTGTGGGCCAAAAACCTGGGAGTACCCAACAATCATTACGGCCACTCTTCCTCGCTGCTTGTTTGGCAAGACCGGCTGATCGTTCAGTTCGATACAAACTCCTCGGGGCGACTGATGGCATTGAATGTGGACACCGGAGAGCCGGTCTGGGACCATCCCAGAAAAACCACCGTATCCTGGGCATCCCCCATGCTGGCAGAACTCGACGGCCGGCTTCAGATCATAACCGTCACTTCCCCTACTGTTTACGGGAATGATTTCGAGAACGGATCCGAGTTATGGTCCCTGGAATGCCTCGCGGGGGAGGTTGGAGCTTCGGCCGCTGTTTTTGACGGACTGGTTTATGCGGCCAACGAATATGCCCGGCTGGTGGCTATCCGTCCGGGCCCTGCTCCGGAAATCGTGTGGGAATCTGATGAATACCTTCCCGAAGCTGCCAGTCCGGTCGCAGGCAGCGGTCTGCTCTTCATAGCGACAAGCTACGGGATGTTTGTCTGCTATGATGCCAAGACCGGCGAAAAATACTGGGAAGAAGAATACGGCCAGGGATTTTACGGTTCCCCGATGATCGCCGAAGGGAAAGTTTACCTGATGGACCGGGGTGGAACCATGCATATCTTCAGCCTTAGCCGTACCAAATCAAACCTGGGCAACCCGGTTTTGGGCGAAAAATCGGTGGTGACCCCCGCCTTTGCCGACGGGGCGATATACCTGAAGGGGGAGAAGTCGCTGTTTTGCGTGGCGCAAAATTAGGGCAAAAGGCAGAAGGCAAAAGACAGAAGGAAAGGAAAAAGGAAAAAGTTATTTATGTATAACCCCAGACTTCAGTCTGGGGACT
>CAZJNQ010000117.1:2263-5315 GCA_964547475.1 uncultured Porphyromonadaceae bacterium | reverse complement strand
ATTATGAAATGGGAGAATTTGAGAAGGAGCTCGAATGTTGAGGACAGGAGAGGTATGCGACGCCCGACGGCAATCGCCGGAGGCGGGGTTACCATTATCGCGATAATCATTTATCTTTTGCTGGGAAGGAATCCGGGAACCCTGCTGGAATCCATTGATACCGGATATAGCAGTGGCACTCAAACCGTTCAGACCGATCCTGCCGGGGATATGCTGGCGAACATGACGTCTGCCATCCTGGCCAGCACGGAGGATGTTTGGGGAGCCATTTTTACTAATTCCGATCTGACGTACATCCAGCCAAAGCTGGTTTTATTCACCGACGCTGTTGAATCCGCGTGCGGATTCGCGCAGTCTGCCAGCGGCCCCTTTTATTGTTCCGGGGACCAGAAGGTCTATCTGGACCTGGGCTTTTTCGACGAATTGGCATCACGGTTCGGTGCTTCGGGCGATTTTGCACAGGCTTACGTGATTTCCCATGAAGTAGGCCATCATGTCCAGAATCTGCTGGGAACCCTGGATAAGGTTCACCGGAAGATGGACCGTGTCAGCCAGGCGGAAGCTAACCAGCTGTCGGTCAGACTTGAACTCCAGGCTGATTTCTATGCGGGACTTTGGGCACATTATGCCCAGGAGACGGTCCAGCTGTTGGAAACAGGCGACCTGGAAGAAGCCCTTAATGCAGCTTCACAAATCGGGGATGACCGGATCCAGAAGAGAAGTCAGGGCTATGTGGTTCCCGATGCTTTCACCCACGGTACTTCAGCCCAGAGAATGAAATGGTTCAGGGAGGGTTTTGAATCCGGAGATCCCGGTAAGGCAGAACAACTATTTAAACTGAAGGAATTGTAACGAATAACCTGCCCGACAGTATCTGTTTTCCATGATCGATCACGTAACTTGTGATTGGAATCCTAATACCTAAAGTTATGAAATCATTTTTAACAATTTCCCGTAAAGCACTGGCATTCAGTCTGTATTTACTTTTCACCATCAGCCTGACTGCACAATTGACGCCTGATGACTATAAGAAAGCCAGGGAGGTCAACCAGAAATTCAGTGATAAAATGCTGTACGGCAACATCAGACCGGAATGGATCGGCAATACCCATCATTTCTGGTACCAGACGCGGACCGGCAAAGGAATGGAATATTTCCTGGTCAACGGTGACAAAATGAGCAAGGCGCAGGCTTTTGATGCAGCCAGGCTGTCCGAGCAGCTCGGTAAGGTTGTCGGGAGGCCCGTAAAGCCCGATGACCTGCAGTTCAGACGCCTGGTCTTTTCGGATGACCTGAAAACGCTTTCGTTCGGATTTGAAGGATTTAACTGGAAATATGATATCAAGAAAAACAGCCTGACCAAAGGGGAACCGATGCCTCAACGTCCACCGTTCGACTTCCGGAACTGGAGCGAGAGCCGGGACGAGCTGGAAGGCAAGCCAGTTGTTTCACCCGACAGCACCAAGGAAGCTTTCATCCAGGACTTCAACGTGTGGGTTAGTGACAGGGGCGGCCGGAACAAGGTTAGGCTGAGCATCGACGGGACGGCCGGTTTCTATTATTCATCCTACATGTACTGGTCGCCCGATTCCAAAAAACTGGTGGCGATCAAATTCCGGCCTGCTGACAAGCACATGATCAACTATATCGAATCTTCGCCAGCGGATCAGGTACAGCCCAAATACAGCTCCATCGAATACACTAAACCGGGTGATGAATTACCGCACCAGGTTCCGGCTCTGTTCATTCTGGATGGTAAAAAACAGTTTCTGGCAGATGACCGGTTGTTTGACAAGCAGTTCGATATCGGTTCCTTTGAATGGAGGAAGGACGGCCGGGCATTCACCTTTGAATACAACCAGAGAGGACACCAGGTTTACCGGATCCTTGAAATGAGCGGCACCGACGGAAGCATCCGCACCCTGGTTGAGGAAACCAGCCCGACTTTCATCTGCTATAGCGGCAAACGTTACCGTTATGATGTGAAGGATGGCGAAGAGATCCTCTGGGCCTCGGAACGCGACGGCTGGAACCACCTGTACCGGATAAGCGGCAAGTCGGGCAGGGTTTTGAACCAGGTTACCAAAGGAGCATGGGTGGTCCGCAACGTACTCTTTGTGGATGAGGAAAAACAGCAGATCCTGTTCAGCGCCTGCGGAAAAGAACCGGGTATCGATCCCTATTTCATCCATGTCTACCGGGTTAATTTCGATGGTTCCGGCCTGCAAAGGCTGACTGACGGCGTTGGTACCCACCAGGTAACTTTTTCAAAAGACCACACGATGTTTGTGGATACCTGGTCAACCATCTCCGATCCGCCGGTAACCGTGCTCAGGAAAACGTCGGATGGCTCCGCAGTCATGGAACTTGAGAAAGCCGACATCAGCGGTCTGATAGCGGCCGGATGGAAAGCTCCGGAAGTCTTCGTGGCCAAAGGCCGTGATGGTAAAACGGATATCTGGGGGATCATTGTCCGACCATTGAATTTCGATCCGCAGAAAAAATATCCGATCATAGAAAACATTTATGCAGGGCCGCAGGACAGCTTTGTACCGAAATCCTTCTCTGTGGGTAGCGGCATGCAACCTTATGCGGAAATGGGATTCATCCTGGTCCAGATGGACGGCATGGGCACCAGCAACCGTTCGAAGGCTTTTCATGATGTAGCCTGGAAAAACCTGGGTGATGCCGGTTTCCCCGACCGCATCCTCTGGATCAAGGCCGCGGCCGAAAAATATCCCTGTATGGACACCACCCGGATCGGAATATACGGAACCTCTGCGGGCGGCCAGAGCTCAACCGGAGCCGTTCTGTTCCATCCTGAATTCTATGATGTGGCGGTCTCCTCCTGCGGATGCCAGGACAACCGGATGGACAAGATATGGTGGAACGAGCAGTGGATGGGTTACCCGGTCGATGAATCCTATGAAGCCTCGTCCAATGTGGTCAACGCCAAGAACCTCAAGGGCAAGCTGTTACTGATAGTCGGAGAAATGGACAAGAATGTCGATCCCGCCTCCACCATGCAGGTAGTCAATGCCCTGATCAAGGC
>CAZJNQ010000117.1:0-2163 GCA_964547475.1 uncultured Porphyromonadaceae bacterium | reverse complement strand
GGGGTTACTTTGGCATGATATCTGCTTTGGTACTGAAACCAAATCAGACAATTATGAAAAAAGCGGTTACATTTTTAGTTGTTATCCTGATGGCATCAGGGCTTCAATCCTTTTCCCAGACGGGAATAGGGATTGGCTCCAGGGGGTTGAACGTTCGCACGGATCCTGATTCAAAATACGGGTTGATCGTCCGGAGCGGATTTGCATTCAGCATTCTGCCCTTGCGGACCTACATCGAAACCGAAGCTGCTTTCGTGCGCAGGTATCATTTTACAGAGCGGACACAGATTTACGGAGGCATCGGAATTGCATCGAAATTTTCCTACCGACGGGATGAACTGACTTTCGGTTACGGCGGGTTCATACCGGTCGGCCTTGAATATTTCCCATTCCGTCATCACCCGAATTTCAGCCTCAGTTTCGAGTCCGGTTACCGTTTTTTGTCGTTCGGCAATTTTGATGACCATAGGTTTAACCATTACGGGCTGGTTGAGGTCACTTTCTATCTGAACGGGCAGGATAGAGACTATTACGAGGAGCTGTAAAAGGTTCGCTAAAGCTCACGAATGGTTCGGCTGCGCCTCACGAATAATTCGCTGACGCTCATGAATGGCCTCGCTGACGCTCGGCGAATGACTCCCTTTGGTCGCGAAAGAGGCTTTCTGCCTGAATAGCAATATTCATCGCGAAGCGATTATTCGTCGAACGAAGTGAGACTATTCGCGAGCGTTAGCGAGTTATTCGCGACCGGAGGGAGCTATCTCTCCCGCCTTCGTGGTCAGCCAATACTTCGCCAGCATGTTCGGGACCTCCCACTCCGGGAGGTTCCCTTTTTTCAGATAGGTCAGGAAGTTTTGCGTGACCTGTGCAAAATGAGCCTCATGTCCAACACGATAGGCTTCCGGGATCAGAATATGGTAGTCCGAACCAGAGGCCTCAATGCCGAGACCCGGATATTTCATACGCAGCGCTGCCATCGAGGCATTTAGTTTTGCCTGATAATCCGGAGAGTCCTGTTTCGGTACCAGATAAAGTTCAGGCTTGAATTTCTGGTCCGGTCCCTGCCGGATCTCCAATGTTGCCAGGCTGCCCTTCATCACCGAAAAGTGGGTGTCGCCGCCACCTTCCGGAGGTTGATATTCCCAGGTGACTGAAACACGCACGTTGACGCCTTTGATGCGGTAATTGATCTCCCCGTTGCAGGCGACCTGAAGGACCGAATCCGGATCGACCACTTTTTGCAGGTAATCCGGATAACCGGTCAATCCCGTCACTTCGGAAAACTGTTCAGCCCGGATGGGCGTGTTCCACCTGCGGCTCCAATTGATAGTTATATCTTTATGATAATCAATGATCTGCTCAGGAAAGCAGGTCCATTGAACCAGGTCTATGAGGTGGGTGGTGACATCGGTGAGGCCGTCCCCTTCCTGCTCCACATCGAAAAACCAAGCGGGACGGATCAGTCGGATTCCCGACACATACTTAAAGAAATGGTGAACGCTCTCCTTGGTTACCGCAGGATCATCCGGTGTACCCGACAGGAGCTCGCCGAACACTTCAGGCTGGTGCATAAGCTCCTTCTGCAGGATCGAGCTGATCTCAAACCGTTCGGTCATGATATCGTATACAAGCACACCCTTGTCGGCCGCGCATTTAAAAGCTTTTTCGAGGATTTCGAAATCGGCGGAATTGATTGCCATCGGTTTATCGGAATAGACATTTATCCCCTGTTCAACAGCCAATCCGATATACTCGGTTTTTTGCCGGTTATTACCGGCAAGGATGAGGACGTTTCCCGGCTTATCCTCCAGCAACCGGCCAAAGGAATCTGCGCCCGAATAAGTCTGTAGTTCCCATGCAGCCGGATCCTGCCGGCGGTTCCTGTAACCGTCAATCCGACTGAGAAAATCAGTCAACTCGGGTCCTTCCGGAGCATAAACATAAACCCTGGAATTTACATCCGGGTACATGGACCTCAGGACAAGTGCCGCATGAAAATGTCCCGGCTCCGCAACCATGAAGGTAACCGCCCTGTTCCGTTGGCCGTTGCAGGCGGAGAGAAGGACTGCCAGGATGATTACAGTAATATGCCGCATATTAAAAGTGATTCGTGACTCGTGACTCGTGACTCGTGATTCGTGATTCGTGACTCGTGACTCGTGA
>CAZJNQ010000116.1:0-5346 GCA_964547475.1 uncultured Porphyromonadaceae bacterium | reverse complement strand
AGAGACTGAGAGACCTAGAGACGGAGAGATTATGGTTTCCATTGGTTTGGATTGAGTCTCATTCTGACTGCCATTGAGATAATTTCATCGTATAGCTTAGTCAACCGATCTGCCTCTTCTTTTTTCAAATAGCCACATTCGTAAGCAAAATCAATCCAGATTTGTGTTTCTGAAGCCTCTGACTCACAGTCAATTAATTTGGCAATAAAAGATTTTGGATACAATCTTTTCCTAAAGGTTTCACCAAGATTGGCAGCGACGGATCGGGATGACCTGCGAATTTGATCAGTTAATGAATAAACCTCTTCTCGGGGAAATCCCTTGGAAAGGTTAAAAATGTTCATAGCAGCCCCGAAAGACTTTTGATAAATCAACAAATCATTATGCGACTGCACCTTCCCCATAATACTCAGTCTCTTGGTCCCGATAAATCGGGATTTCCGCTTCGCTCCAATCTCTTGGTCTCTTGGTCCCTTGGTCTCTCGGTCTTTCTTTTCTCGTCTATCTTCCCCACCGACTGCCCCACTCCGGCGATCCGAATCCCGGCGCACTACCCGGATTCCCGGGCGGAGTGGACATCATTGTCAGGGATACAGTGGGATCGAGCTTGATGCGGCGGACGATGGGGGGGAGGAACGCTTTCTTCATGTGGAAGTGTTTAATGTGGAATGTGTTATTAGAATTATTGAGGTTTTCCTTGAATGGACTTTGATAGTCCAGTAATAACTTTTGACAATACCTGGATTCTTATTCTGACATCAAGGTATTCAGCCTGGCTTATATACTGCAGGTCATTCGCAAGAGTCATCAAGGTCAGAAGTTCGACAAGGCTGCCAAAACTGATTTCGTAGAAATGGTTCCTCTCTTTGAGTGAAGATCTGGAAGATCCTTCTGCCAAATTTGCAGGAATTGAAACTGATGCTCTTTTTGCCTGATTGATCATTCCGAAGGTCTCATCTTTAGGAAATTGTTTTAGCAGTTTGTAAACAGCTACAACCGTTTGCCGGGCAAGCTTCCATGCATCTAATCTTTCAAATGAGAATTCATATACCGATTCCATTTCAGTTGCAGAAGAATTTAAGTACAGGATAACCTGTAAGACCTTGTACCTGGATCAAATAGATTCCAGGATTGATCGGTTTCGGAAGAAATATTCTGTAGCTGGATACATCAACCGGTATCCGTGCAATTTTATTCCCGATGAAATCAAACAATAGGATGTAACATTTGCTTTTTGGAATTTCAAAAAAGACAATCTCTAAAGCCTCATCATTATTCAAGATTTTCCATTTTTTCTCTTCTATCACATTATCACATTTCCACTCTTCCACATAATCCATTCTACCATACGTCAACATAAACCTCCCCTCCAGGACGCCGGCGCCGGCGGAGAAAGCATAGGGGTGTTCAGCCGTCAATGCTTGTCTCGCGCCGGTTAGCCGGTCCTCCAGGATGAAAGAGAAAGAAACACCATGAATGTTTGTGGAAAAGTGGAAATGTGATAGAGTGATAGCAGATTCGTCTCTTATTTCATAGTCGCCCGGATTGGGAAGGATGAGGGTTAAGGGAAGGGTGTCGGTTTGGGTATAGCCGGTCGGGTCAAGGGGTGGTACGGCCTCAATGACCAGGGGTATTCCTTCCTCATTTATATAGATCTGGGGGATATTCCCGGAGCCGATCAGTTTCTGTGAATCGAACCGGTCCAGACCCGGTTCTGCGCGGTCATCGAACATCACGACAAGCTGATCAGACTGTCCGGTTGCCAGGGAAGTGATGGTAAAACGGAAAATGGGCATAAGGGCTTGGGAAGTATGACTATCCCCAGACTTCAGTCTGGGGGCAAACATACTCTTAAACGTGCCCTGAGTCACGCTCTTGGCGTAGCACCCGACTCCCAGTTCGCCATCAGCCGCCGCATGCACCCAGAAAGCCTGCTCTATTGAAATGGTTCCCACGCTGTTATCCGGCACACCAATGCCCGACGAGCCATTGTAGGTGTCGAAAGTGGTTCCGGCTCCGGAACCTCCGGTCGTGATATAGATCGTCTTATTTTCCAGGACGCTGCTCTGGTTTTTCCAGCCGCATGCATCCGCCTGATCGGCGGCGCCCCAGTTCAGGCTGCAGGGAAAGGGGTTTCCGACCAGGTTCCAGCCTGAGCCGGAACCCCTTGTCACCTGTAACCACCTGCGGATCCTGTGATCATTGAGCGTTCCCCGGAAAGATACCGTCCGACCCTCGCCGGTATAGCACACATTATACCCGCGACCGGGATCCATCGTGGTTCCCGCCGCCGACACCCATTCCCCGCCGGTTTCGTTATAATAATAGATGCCATGAAGATAATCTGCCGTTGTGCCGAACAGGGTGTTGATATCGCCCGGATCCGAAACCGGACTGGATACGAAATGCCACTGATCGGCCCCGATCCACCTTTCGACCGTTCCCTGCACTCCGGGGGCTGAATGGATGAGCGATCCGCTGCCCGCCGGACCGGACCGGATGATCAGCCCACCGTTCCCTTCCTCGTTGGTGATCTCGCCAAAAACCCGCAGGATCGCTCCGGGAAGGATTTCAAGCACCCCGCCTGAAGAAATCGTAAGGGATTGGCAGGTTAATGAGCCCGAGAGCGATACCGCGGTTGAAACTTCTACCGAAGACCGCATGGGTACTTCAGCCGGATCGGTAATAGTGATGAAGTGGAGGAGGGATGGGGTGATGGTAAAATTCTGTGTTATGGCTGAAAACGGCAAGGTGTTGTCTTTATTCCAGTTGGCCGGATCGGCGATGGAAATGAGCAGTTCGTCGAGGGTGCCGGACATCGGGGAAGCGGCATTGTATTGGTAATTATCATCCGTCCCAAGGGAGGCAATGCTGCTTTCCGCGACAGAAAGCCCGGGTGGGATATCGGAACGGTATGAGGCGCTGGTTTCCGAAAACTCCCAGACGGTCGAGCCCCGTGCCCAGCCTGTGCCGTACAGAAAAAAGGGATCCTCGGCCGAGCCCTGGTAGATAATGATATTGTCACCCGATCCGGAAGGGTTGAAAGAACCCGAATGCTTGCCGAATCCATTGCCGCCATTGGTGCCCGGACAGGAAACCACTGTTCCGGCCGGAATGGCGGAAGCGGATGTAAAAACCATGATCCCCTCCGATCCGCGGAACTGCTGGGATGCATTGATCCACGCATCATCCGTGAAATAAACGACCGTGCCAGCCGAAACCTCTTTCAGGAACAGCACGTCGAAATTCTTGTCCCCATCCGTATTCACATTCACCAATGCAATATCCCCGGGGTAAAGCAACGTCTGGGTGACGGCGGGCAAACTCAGCCCCGCCAGCATCAGGAATAAAACAATCCGATTCATAGGATCAGGTTTCTGGGAATATAGATGCGAGTAGAACCGGAAAAAGGAGAAAGGAAAAAGGAAAAAGGAAAAAGTAATTTGTAATTAATTCATTATCAACATTATTTGTTTAGTGTTTTTGCACCTATTGCCCCTACTATTTTCATTAATTCTTCTGATTCAACTATCAAATCCGTTAGTTGGTCATTCTTTCCGTTAAGCTCCTCGATCATGCGCAACCAGTAATTTGATTCCCGGACCTCCTTCAGGCATATACATATTTTATTGTGGAAATCAGGTCTTGAAACTGCTCCTTGAGCCTCCTCATAAACAGCACCAGGAGAAGTGCATGCACGTACCAATTGATTTCTTATCACCATCAATACCCGGTCGTTTGGAATTTTCCTGAGATACTTAAGAACCTTCACAGCGAAATCAAACAACCTCCTTTGCAGGTTATTCATAATATTGTACTTTTCGCATATAGATGCTTGACGTTCGATAAAATGGATAAACTCCTAAAATTATTTTATATCCCTTTTTCCTTTTTCCTTTTTCCTTTTTCCTTTACCCTCTGCCTTTCCCAAAACCCAGACGTAAAATTCTACCGCCTCGTCCTCACCCTCGATCCGGCTGTGCGGTATGTGACCGGATCGGTTTCAACTTATTTTATTCCGTCGGACGAGGATCTTCGGGAGATTGTTTTTGACCTGAGCGACAGCCTGGATGTGACCGCGGTGAGGTATCATGGTGAACTTTTGAGCAGTTTTGAACATCTCAATAATAAACTCAGGATTTACGATTTGCCTTCGCAAGGCGACAATCCAAGTGACCCATCGTTCGAACTGGTTGATTCCATCATGGTTGACTACCAGGGAGTTCCGCCTGAAAACAAGAGGGGTTCTTTCACCTGCGGTGAGCATGCCGGGATCCCGGTGCTCTATACTCTATCGGAACCTTACGGGGCGTGCGACTGGTGGCCCTGCAAGCAGGACCTGAATGACAAGGCGGATTCGGTACATCTGGTGATCACCGTTCCTCCGGGCAATCGGGCGGCTGCCAACGGGATGCTGATCGCGGAGCAGCATTGCGACGACCGGAGCATCTACCAGTGGAAGCATAAGCACCCGATAGCCGCCTACCTCGTGGGTGTTGCGGTTACCAATTATGCTGTTTATTCCGATTGGGTCCCTCTGGATAATGTCGGCCGCACGGATTCCATCGAGATATTGAATTATGTCTACCCCGAAACCCTCGCTGAAAGTCAAAGTCAAACTGTTCGGCTCATTCAGCCATTTAAGCTTTTCAACCAACTTTTCGGCGTCTATCCATACGCCGACGAACGTTATGGCCACGCTCAATGGAACTGGGGTGGCGGGATGGAGCACCAGACCATGAGCTTCATGGGAGGCTTCGGTTATGACCTGATGGCCCATGAACTAGCGCACCAGTGGTTCGGCAATTTCGTCACCTGCGGTTCCTGGCAGGATATCTGGCTGAACGAAGGGTTCGCCACTTACCTGGTCGGATTATGCTATGAAAGGGATCAGGAGGGAATCTACTGGGAACCTTTTAAACGTCTGTCGATCAAACATGTGCTTAGCAAACCCGATGGATCGGCCTATTGTTACGATACCACCGATTTCGAACGGATTTTCGACTCCCGCCTGTCGTACAGCAAAGGTGCCATGATACTTCACATGCTCCGCTGGGAAATGGGGGATGAAAACTTTTTCACGGCGCTGAATAATTACCTCTATGATCCTGCCCTGGTCAATGCCTTTGCCCGGACAGAGGATCTGATCGCTCATTGTGAAGCGGTGGCGGATACCAGTTTTACGGAATTCTTCAACGACTGGCTTTACGGTGAAGGCTATCCGACCTATAACCTGAAATACCGCCGCGGCGAGGCAAACAGCCTGCTGATCCAGCTATCACAGCAAACCAGCGATCCGTCGGTGGATTTCTTTGAAATGCACGTTCCGATACGAGCATACGGGCA
>CAZJNQ010000115.1:0-5616 GCA_964547475.1 uncultured Porphyromonadaceae bacterium | reverse complement strand
ATATACCTGAAAGTGACCATTCCTTCCTGGTACTGCCGGTAATTGGTGCCCCAGTGATTGTTCATGACCCAGGAATAGAGGGTCTGGGTGGGTTTTACTTTTTTCCTCCACACATCAGGATTATTCTGGGAGCCCATCAGCCGGGCAGACAATTCACCGACCTCCGCCAGCGGGGCGTCCAGGGTAATCCAGGTGATGCCGGTTTCCCGGTTGGACACATCAGCCCACCTTCCCACGCTGTACCAGTTCTTGCAGGCACTCGGGATCTGATCTGACCAGGGTATCATCTGGCCCAGCGGGAGGTCAAAGCGCATGATGCCTTCAGGAACATGGAAAGGGAACCCGAAATTTACGCTCTCCTTGTTTTTGTTCTGCGCCAGGTACCAGTCCCCGACCTTTTCCGGCATCGGCGCCCGCTTCTTTTCGACGCTGTTGGCCAGAACCAGGTAATCCGTATTATGGGCCAGGCAAACCTGCCGTACCAGGCTGTTGCACCCCGGGGCATCGGAAGATATTTCCAGGGCACCGATGAGCGGGCCGCTCTCCTTGATCCGGATCGTCACCGGTCCGTTGGTCTGCAGACCGGCCAGGTCATTGCCCTCGAAAAACAGGTACCGGTTCAACCCTTCGCCATTACTCCTGTCCACCAGTTCCTTCCCGTTTCTTTTGTCAACCAGGCTGGAGATTTCGCCGGTTGAAGGATCGATTGTGCACTCAATCAGGTTGTTGATCAGTTTGTTGCCGGTAACTGTGACGGATCCGACCGGATCAGCCTGACCCGAGTAAACGCTAATGACCGCCGAACTCATCGGTTGAATTTCCAGCCCGGTAACCGCTAATTCACCATTTGCCATCCGTTGTGATTGCAGCTGCCTGCCTGAAGCATCCTTGACAATATCCCCGACGGTACTCTGTTCCTTCGACAGAAAGAGCATGTCATTTCTGCTCCAGCTGGTGGTATTGATCACCTCCAATCCATGCCCTTTTTCCTTTTTCCTTTTTCCTTTTTCCTTAACATTCATCGCTTCCGTCATCAGCTCCTCCGCCAGTTTTGCCCCTTCATCAGCATAGCTTTTCTTGATGGCCCACTGTTCCGTGGTCATCTGGTTTTCCGGATCAGTGATGCTGCACCATGCTCCCCAGGTATGTTCTGAATAGAGCAGCACTTTTTTCCAGGCTTCCTCGAACCGTTCGACCGGATAGGACAACGGATCCTGCAAAGCCCAGAGGGCTTCTGCCTGGGTAAGCCGGTCCGCGGTGTTGCGGTTGATCCCGGTCTCACGTGCGGATGATCCCGCACCATCCTCCCAATAAGGGGTCCAGTCACCTCTGACGGTCTGGAGCCGGTCGCCATAGCTTTTTTCAAATGCCCTGAAAGCCTCGCTGGTTGAAGAAATGATAAATTTCGGCCAGACATATTTTGTGTTCCAGTCCCTGACGAATTCACAGATCGATGGATCGGGGACAGCATTGTCTCCGTGACCGCTCCAGCGGATATGGGCTATTTCATAGGGATAATGTGTTTTGCTGAGTTGCGCGGTATAGTCCGAAACCCATTCCGGGGTCAGCTTGCCGACTATGTGGGACATGGCATACCCTTTAAGGGGGATCCAGACCAGGACTTTTTCCTGTCCTGAAGGCGACGACCAGTAAAAAGGCTTGTTCTCCCACTTAACCAGTATGTCACCGATCCGGTCAAAATAATTGGGGGCAACCGAGAAGTATTTGATCCCGGCCTGGGCCATGGCCGTAACGGTTCCCCAGGTATATCCGGGCACATCACTTATCATGGCAGCATCCACTTTCTGGCCGGTCATCCGGGCCAGCTCGGTGGAGAAACGGAACAACCGGATCAGTTCTTCAGGACGGCATAAACCGGTTAGTTCATTCAAGTACATCCCATTCAGAGCGATCTGGCCGTTCTTCAACCCTGCCAGGAACTGCTCGCGTGCGGCCTGATCCAGTCGGTTCAGGTAAAGGTCTGCAGCCCAGGCAACCTCCACATTCCAGACAAACCGGGCCCCGGGAGGATAAGCTTCAGTTTGCCGCGCATACTCGATTCCTTTCACCAGGTTGCTGACCTGCTTATCTTCGATGGCAGTCTGGATCTCGGTGTAACCAATATCCGTGTGAGAATGGGGCAGGATGTAAACCGTCAGTCTTGGAACCGGTTTGATGGATATCAACGCAGAATCGACCACTTGATTCCTTACCTTCATTTCAATAAGAAGCATGCCGTTATATTTCACTTCATCTATCGGAACGGAAAAGTGATGGATGCCTTGAGTCAGGTCCAGTGACTTGTTGGTACTGTAGCCGATCGCAAAAGTTCCTTTCATGGGCATTCCTGCATATTGGAAAGCGATATTCAGATCCCGCTTCAGATCATCGCCGACCCCGTACAGGGCATTGCCGGCTTCAGCTTGGATTAATTTGAGATAGTCCTTGACAGGCCTGGTTCTTATCGAGCCGGGACCTTCGAAAGAGACCGCGTCGTACAGGAGCCAACTGCCTTTCCGGGTGCTGATCCGGACCTCGTTGGTTCCGGTTTTAATCAGGCTGCACGGTACCGTCAGGGATATGTGTGAAGGTTTCCCCAGTTGCGGATTCCCCTTGATCGAAGCATCTCCTACTCCCGGATTCAGCTGGCGGACATATTCTGTGCCGTTGAAGCTGATCACAAGCTCGGGCGGAACGTTGTTATGGGTATCCGTAAAAGTCAGGATTAATCTGCAGGAATCTTTGGGATAGGCCTTTTGAATTCCAAAAAGAATGGTGTAGGCGTGCGACTTGCTGCCCGCCCAGGAATCAGACGGCCCGGGGTGCACGTAGGGCCAGTCCCGGGCGGGATCGGAAGAACCGACCACGTAAAAGCCATCGTCTGCAAACTGGCTGTAACGATTGGGAGCCAGGGCAAACTCCGAACCGCTGCCATCGGCTTTCCCGATGGACCAGAGCAGGGATGCCTCCATGTGTTCCGAACCGTACAGGCTTATTGAACAAAAAGTCAACAAGGCCAACAGGCTGATCCGCCTGCCATTGAACCGCTTTTTCCAGGTGCTGATGGGGTGTTTCATCGTCATGGACTTAGATAGGAAACAAAGAGAGATCGTAATTCGGCATCAATCGGTTATTAAAATTAGGTAAAACCTGCAATTACACCAACCCTGATTTTAGACCTGCAATTTTTATCCGTTGGTCAAAAAGTTAGGGAACTTTGAATGTCCTCTTGCGATCACCGATATTTTTATCCCGGAAAAGGTCGGAATTATGGATGAATATGTCTCAAAGCCCAGCGAGGAGATTTCGGGATACAAGGAAAAAGCCGGGTTATTTCCATCTTACCTGTCAGGTTTGTCCCATGATATACGAACACCACTGAATTCCATCATCGGATTTGCCGACTTGTTGAAGGAATCCAACGTGTCACGAAATGACCAGCGCCTCTACAGCCAGATGATCGTAAGAAGCTCCCGCAGGTTGCTGAACCTGATGTCCGATCTCATCGACCTTGCACGCATCGAGACGGGCAATCTGGTGCTCTATGAGCAGAAGATCTATCTCTCTGAGCTGATCGAGGAGTTGTCGGACGAGGTAAATGAAATGAAAATGCTCTTTGGCAAGAACAATATACAGATCCTGTTTTCCCTACAGGAGGATGCTCCGGCTTATTTTTTAACTGACCGGAACCGCCTCATGCAGATCCTCAGGATTATCCTGGACAACAGCCTAAAATTCACAGAAAAGGGGAAAATCAGTTTACAGGTCAGTTATTTGCCCGGGAAAGAAATTGTCTTCCAGGTCATTGATACCGGTTGCGGGATGTCGAAGGAAACAGTTGACACCCTTTTTGACTTGTTCCCTTCTGAATCCGGTCCGGATGCGAAACTGAAATCCCGGGGTCTGTCGTTGCTGGTGGTCAGCAAGCTGTGTGAAATGATGGGGGGGACACTCCGTGTTCAAAGCGCCGTCAACGAGGGAACCGCTTTCACACTTTCCTTTCCGGCTTAGGATCTTTTCATATACCGGGAAATCTCCCGGTTGACATCCTTTTTCTTAAGGTCCTCCCGCTTGTCATGGATCGCCTTGCCCCTGGCCAGTCCTATGTCCAGCTTGGCCTTTCCTTCTTCCGAGATGAACAGCAGGATAGCCACGATGGTCAATCCGCGCTCCCTCACCTTCCGGTCGAGCTTATGAAGTTCGCTGCGGTTTAGCAATAGCTTCCGGTCCCTCCTGGGATCGTGGTTGTAATGGGTTCCCGGATCATATTCTGCAATCTGCATGCCTTTTACGAATAGCTCCCCGTTCACGAAAAAACACCAGGAATCAGACAGGCTGGCTTTACCCTGACGGACCGATTTGATTTCGGTTCCCGTCAGGACGATCCCGGCAGTGTATCTTTCAAGGATCTCGTATTCCCTGAAAACCTGCTTGTTGGTGATCTGGATCTTGTTGCCCATATCCGCTGATTTGGTGCTAAAAATAGTATTTTTAAGGCTTATGGAACCTCTGATCAATCCTGAAATTGCCCTGGCTGCCATTGTGGGTCACACTGCTGCCGGTAAAACAGCCCTTGCAGCAGCCCTGGCTTATCGCCTGGATGGTGAAATCATCAGCGCTGATTCGCGCCAGGTTTACCGTGGCATGGATCTGGGGACCGGCAAGGATTACTCGGACTATATGGTTGGGGGGATCCGGATCCCGTGTCATCTGATCGATATCCGGGATCCCGGGGAGAAATATACCCTTTTCGACTTCCAGGAGGACTTCAGAGACGCATTCGATGATATCAGGCAACGCGGCCGCTTCCCCTTGCTTTGCGGGGGAACCGGGTTGTACATAGAATCTGTTCTGAAGGGATATGAACTGGGACGGGTGCCTGAAGATCCACAATTCCGTGAAAGCTGCAAGAACCTGACCGATGAGGAGCTGGCAGCCCGGCTGGAATCCTTCGGGCCGCTTCATAACACGACCGATACTGTCGAAAGATCCCGGCTCATCAGGGCGCTGGAGATAGCGACCTTTTCAGGGCGGGAATATCCGAAGGATTCAAAAAGCCGGATGATGAATTTCCGGGTCTTTGCTGTTTTTTTCGAAAGGGAAGAGAGGAGGGAGAGAATTACCAGCAGGTTGCGTGAAAGGCTTGAAAACGGGATGGCCGGTGAGGTAACCAACCTTTTGAAAACCGTTCCTGCCGATGCCCTGATGTACTATGGCCTCGAGTACAGGTATCTCACCCTTTACTGCACCGGCCGAATGACCTATGAGGAAATGTTTTCCCGGCTGAATACAGCCATCCATCAGTTTGCCAAACGGCAGATGACTTGGTTCCGCGGCATGGAAAAACGGGGAATACCCATCACTTGGATTCCCGGTGAACTTTCGATGGATGAGAAGATTGCGGTTATTCTCGGAGGCTTAGGTAAAAGGCAGAAGGCAGAAAGCAGAAGGCAGAAGTAAAGTAAGAAGTAAGAAAGAAAAAGAATAAAGGTTTTGATTAACCCCAGACTTCAGTCTGGGGGAATACCACCATCCTCTATGATTAACCCCAGACTTCAGTCTGGGGACTTTCGTATCACGATTCACGAGTCACGATTCACGAGTCACGATTCACGA
>CAZJNQ010000114.1:0-5628 GCA_964547475.1 uncultured Porphyromonadaceae bacterium | reverse complement strand
ATAGAAAGGGATTCAGAAGTTTTCAAATCAGTCTAATGAATTAATTGGGTTTAATTAAGCCTAATTATTATTATTATGAAAACAAAATTAAAAATTGTTCTCGCCACCATCCTGTTTATGGGATTGGGGGGCAGTCTCGTTGCCCAGATTACGGCAAACGATAACATTACAACAAGCGCCAGTGTTGTTGCTGCTATCACTGTTGCAGATGTCACCAACCTTACGTTCGGTAATGTTTCTTATTCAAGCTCACCCAGCATCAATGCCAGTACCGGCGTGAAAACCGCTTGCAGTGCAAGCGCCACGCTGGGTAAACTGACGGTTACCGCCACGGAAGGTGCATCGGTCAATGTGACTTTCACGGACAATGATCTCACCACCGGAGGCAAAACCATCGCCTTCACTCCTTCTGTTTACAGGACCGCAATCACCGCTGCCACAGATGGGGAAACTGAAGTTACAAGCGGTTCCAGTTATACCGTTAACAGTTCTGCAGTTGGAGCAGTTGCCGGTGTAGATCATTTCTTTGTGGGAGGCGGCCTTTCTGTTGGAGATGCAACGGCTAATCCTGCCGGAACTTATTCAGGCACTTTTACCCTGACGGTAACATATAACTAATACGCTTTTCTGAAAGCATTTCAGAGGGTGTATCAGAAAATAAATATTTTGTATATTTGTTTTTTGATACACCCTCCGTCTTTGCAAAGGGGCACTGGAGGGGGTTGGTGTTAATATCCAAACCAATGAAAATCGATTTACGGTTATTTCTGACAGCTTCTCTTCTGGCCTTCTTGGCCGGTGCTGCCTGCCCGCAGATCTCCATTGCGCCTACATCCCTTTATATCCATGACGATACCAATATTGGAACATTGTATGTTTCCAATAACTCGGAACAGCCACAGGAGGTAACGGTAAGCCTGGCATTCGGCTACCCCGGTTCCGATGATGCGGGTAACATGGTGATGCTGTATGAAGATTCTGCAGCCTATGAGAAATATGCATTGAACGACTGGGTCAGGGTGTTTCCGCGAACTTTCGTTGTGGCTCCGGGGCAGCAGCAGACAGTGCGCCTTCAGGTTCGCCCGAAAAAGGGGCTCGAAGACGGCGTATACTGGACCCGGATCAAAGTCCTGTCCAATCCCCAGACTCCGGAAGTTGTGCAAACAGTTACCGAGACCATTTCAACCCGCATCACTTTCAAATTCGAGCAGGTTATTGCCGCTTTTTACCTGAGCGGGAAAACAACAACCGGATTGGTGATCCAGGGTGTCGAATCGGTTCAGGACGGGAGCAAACTGGCTCTGCTGGCACGGGTGCAACGTACCGGCAACAGCCCGTTCATCGGATCCCTCCGGGCTGAACTGTATGATTCCGGAGGTGCTCTCGTCAGACAGCAGGAATCCACTACGGCCATCTATTTTGATGCCATCCGGCGGATTGAAATGGATGTTTTGGGTATTCCGCCCGGCAACTACCAGGCCAGGATCTTTTTCGAGACCCGGCGGGGAGATGTGGCTCCAACCGACCTGGTGCAGGCTGAGAGCCTGAATACCACTACGGCTGTAATTCTAAAATAATCCCGTTTTACTGGTTTTACTTTCTCTCCTTCCGGCCAACCAGTAGCATCCGATCTGAAGTGAATGCCAAGAGAAGAAACCTTATTGAACGCTGAGAAAGATCCGTGCGGAGGAGCAGACGACGGGAATAAGTGCTATAAGGTTCGGTTTCTTCTTTTAGCAATAATTCTTTTCTTTATTTTTTGTCCCCTGGTTACAGAATCCTCCTTTACCCAGGGTGCCGCAAAGGAGGAAGTCCTGCTCTCTTTCCGGTATAATTCCATCGGCAATGTTTACGTCACGGCCTTGTTTGAAAATGACGTGATGTATGTACCAATCTCTGAAATATTCAATCTTCTGTTCATTCCCTGCAACAAGACAGAAACCGGATTCGCGCTCGAAGGCAATTTCCTCCGGCCCGACCAGAAGTATATCATTGACCTGAATGCCGGGATAGTGCGGTTGGGTTCAAAAAACTTCCCGCTGTCGTTGGAGGATTTCAGGATCGGGGACCTTGATTTTTATTTGTCACCGGCCAAACTGGAAGAGATCTTCCAACTTAAGTTTTCTGTCAACCTGAATGCGCTTACCCTTTCGCTGGAATCTCCCGAACGCATGCCGGTGGAATTGCGGGAGGAAAGGGAAAGGGCGCGCAAACAATTGGAATACCGGCAGGAGACCGCGGATTTTCCGCCAGCGGGATACGAAAGGCGAAGAGGGATCTTTAAACCGGGAGTTATGGATTATATCCTGGCTGCCAATTACCAGGGCAAAGCGCTACAGATGAACCTGGACATGAACCTGGGAATGGAACTATTGGGCGGTGACCTCCAGGGAACCCTTATGGCAGCCACCAACGGAACAGATACTTATTTTAATACCAACAACATCCGTTGGAGATACGCGGTCAGGGACA
The DNA here is from genome assembly GCA_964547475.1 of uncultured Porphyromonadaceae bacterium. Classification (GTDB taxonomy): domain Bacteria; phylum Bacteroidota; class Bacteroidia; order Bacteroidales; family UBA12481; genus UBA12481. The sequence goes on along the minus strand of CAZJNQ010000114.1, from coordinate 3,156 downwards.
ATCCGTGGTTCAGTTCCGTTTCAGCCGGTTACCTTTCGTCACCCGGTTTATATAGCCGGCAGGTGCTCGGAGCCGGGATCACCAACGATCCCATCGAACCCCGTCGCCTCTTTGATTCCTATATCATCGACGGAACGACCGATCCGGAATCGGAAGTGGAGCTCTATATCAATAACCGGCTGGTCGATTATCTGAGAGCCGATGAAACCGGTTATTACCGCTTTAATTTTCCCCTCACTTTCGGTACTACCCGCGTGAGCATCAATATCTATACACCGGCCGGTGAGGTTCGTACAATTGACCGGCAGATCCAGATTCCCTACACTTTCCTGCCGAAAAAACAGTTCGCTTATCATCTCATGGGAGGATTGGCGGAAACATTGGGCGAGACGGGCTTTGTCAGGGCTCCCAACGTCAATGCGGATTTCTCCTACGGACTGACCAACTGGCTTACAGCCAAGATAGGCAGCGAATACCTGAAGGAGGAATATGGTGCCTTCCCATTTACCTACGGAAGCCTTTCGGCCAGGATCTTCAAGCAATACCTGATCAACCTGGATATCGCCCCCACAACCTTGTACCGCGTTACCGGGAGTGTCATTTATCCGTCGAACCGATCCCTCAGCCTGATCTACTCAAGATATGTCGGCCCGTCCTTATTTAACACGCGCGGAGCTATCGATGAGCTTAATGCCGCCATTTATCTGCCTGTCGAGATTTTCGGAATCAAATTGGGCTTCCGCTTCAACGCCGATTATTACCGCCTGGTTGCCGGTTCCAACACGCGTTACCGAACGGACGTGAATTTCAGGATCGGACGGATCAACCTGAATTTCAATTATCAGGATAACTTGCTGATAGCGGATCAATCAGCCGGTTTCGGCCAGGGAGTGGTCAACGGGATAGTTACTTATTCCGCTGCCAGAACTTACAACATACCGGCCATTTTCAGGGGAGTATATATCCGTGGCCATGCGGGGTACAGCTTGTACTATAACTCATTCGAACGGCTTGACCTGCAATTTTCGCGGTCAATCTTACAGACGGGCTACCTGACCCTGGCCGGCGGTTACGAACCTATCAACCAGGCCCTGTTTTTGCAGTTTGGCCTGAACCTGAACCTTCGGGCATTGCGGTCAACCACCAAGGCCGAATACAGAAAAGAATCCCTGAATGTCTATCAGAGCATTCGCGGAAGCATCGGGTATGATTACAAGAGCCATCGTCTGACCACCACCAACACCGAGCAGGTTGGAAGGGCATCCGCATCGGTCGTTTTGTTTGTCGACAATAACGGCAACGGAAAATACGATGCCGGTGATGAACGTCTCCCATATAAAGCCATCAGGCTCGACCAATCCAGCACGATCCAGATCGGGCGTGACAGCGTGATCCGGATATCACAACTGCAGGCCTATTATCGTTACAATCTGGAAGTCAACCGGGCTGCCCTGCCCAATCCCATGATAGCGCCTGCCGTCGACAAGTTCTCGTTCGTGGCGGATCCCAACCACTACAAGCGCATTGAGATACCGTTCTACCGGACTGGGATAGCCGATGGCGTTGTCTATCTTGAACAGGATGGAGTCAGCAACGGGCAGGGCGGGCTTCGCCTGATCCTTAAAAAAGAGAACAGCAGTTTCACAACCACCATCCGTACCTTTTCCGGAGGCGAATTCTATGTGATGGACCTGCCACCCGGCATCTATACCCTGGAAGTGGATCCGCTCCAGCTGGGATTCCTGAATGCCGAATACCCGGCCAAGGTGTTCCGGTTTGAGATCAAAGCCCTGGCCGACGGGGATTTCGTTGAAGGGATCGAGATCGTGCTGGTGAGGAAGAAAGACTCGTGAATCGTGACTCGTGAATCGTGACTCGTGAATCGTGAATCGTGACTCGTGACGGGTGATACGAAAGTCCCCAGACTGAAGTCTGGGGTTAGTCATATACTTTTTCCTTTTTCCTTTTTCCTTGTGTCGTCAGAGTCTTACCACGTGATCCCTCGCTTTTTCCATCAGCCATTGCGGGGTGGAAGTGGCGCCGCAGATGCCGACCGATTCGCCCTGGTTGAACCAGGAGCGGTTGATTTCATCGACGCGGGAGATCTTATGACTCCGGGGATTGACCTCCCGGCAGGCAGCAAAGAGCAACCTTCCGTTTGAGGATTCGGTACCTGCAACAAAAACAATGACATCATGATCACGTGAAAAATCCTGCATGTCCATCTTCCGTCCTGACACCTGGCGACAGACGGTATCCTTCAGATTGACCGTAAATCCCGCTGCTTCCAGCTTGTCCCTGATCGCATAGAGGTCGTCCACTCCCATGGTCGTCTGGCTGTAGAGGGTTACCTTCCTGGGAAGTTTGGAAAGATCCAGTTCCTCCCAATTCCTGAAAACGAGCCCCTGGCCGCCCAGCCGTCCTAATAAGCCGGTTACCTCCGGATGATCATGCTTGCCGAAGATCAGGACGAATTCACCCTGTTCGTGCGACCTCCTGACCCTGTCCTGCAGCCTGAGAACGATCGGGCAGGTTGCGTCAATGATCCTGTTTCCGTTCTTCCGGAGGATCTCATACGTTTCCGGTGGTTCGCCATGCGCCCGGATCAGGATCGTGGAATTGCGCAATGTGGTCATCTGGTCATGCGTGATCGTTTTCATCCCGGCCTGCTCCAGGCGCCTGACCTCCTCGTCGTTATGCACGATCTGCCCGAGGCAATAGATCTCCTCATGCAACCGGATGGATTCCTCGGCCCGCTGGATGGCCTTCACCACTCCGAAACAGAAACCCGATCGGGGATCGATGTCGACTTTCAGGTTCAACATGGTGCAAAGGTAACGAACGAAATGGGGAAAATGTCGAAAATGTGGGATGGTCGAAATGGGTAATTGTGGAATGTGGAACGTGGAATGTGGAAAAGTGACAGAGTGAAAACGTTGAAAATTATACAAAAAAAAATACCTTTGCAGCCACATTGTCCTGTAGTGTAACTGGCAACACGTCTGACTCTGGATCAGAAGAGTCCAGGTTCGAGCCCTGGCAGGACAACTCTTCACTCCTCACCCGTCACCCGTCACGAATCACGATTCACGATTCACGAGTCACGAGTCACGAGTCACGATTCACGAGTCACGAGTCACTATCCTGACCCCCCAG
>CAZJNQ010000113.1:0-5658 GCA_964547475.1 uncultured Porphyromonadaceae bacterium | reverse complement strand
AGGATTCAAAGAGCTTCATCCGGAGCTGGGAATATAAAAAGCAAAAGCTGGCCCAGACAGATCCTACCATCCAGGATTATGTCTATTCCTGGCAAGACCGCAAATCGGGACTGACAGCCACCTGCCATGTGACCTGTTTCCTGGATTTTCCGGCCGTTGAATGGGTGATCAAGTTCAAGAATACCTCCAACAAGAACTCGTTACCCATCGAGCAGGCCCGAGCGATTGATTATCCCTTTAAAACCATGGCTCCAGGACCGGTGGTCCTGCACCACTCCCTGGGCAGCAGCGCGCAACGCAGCGATTTTATGTCGCTCCGGGATGAGCTTCAGACCGGAAAAAGCATCTACATGACCCCCGATGGAGGACGCTCGTCGGATAATACGGCCTTCCCGTTCTTCAATATTGAAATGCCCGGCGGCGAAGGAATCATTGCTGCCGTGGGATGGTCGGGCAAATGGTATGCCGATGTGCTTAAAACGGATGCAACAACCGTCGAGCTGAAATCCGGCATGGAACGGATGAACCTGTACCTCTATCCGGGTGAAGAAATCAGAACCCCGAGGATCGCGCTGCTTTATTGGAAAAGTAAAGACCGGATGGACGGACACAACCAGTTCCGCCGGTTCATTCTTGCGCATCACACCCGGAAAATCGACGGAAAACCCGGTCAGCTTCCGCTTGCCAGCGGCCTGGGCTATGGCGGGCCGCAACCCCCTTGCAATGAATACAGCTGCGCCACCGAAACATACGCCATTGCTATGGCCTATCGCCTCCGGCAGTTCGGGCTTGTTCCCGAGGTACTCTGGATCGATGCCGGATGGTACACCGGATGCGGCACCTGGTGGGCCAATGTCGGGAACTGGACCGTGGATAAAACACGCTTTCCGCGCGGACTGAAACCGGTTTCCGATGCCATTCATGAAGTTGGCGCCAAGTTTATCCTCTGGTTTGAACCGGAAAGAGTTTATAAAGGAACCCAGTTCTATAATGAACAGGCTAAGTGGGTGATCAAGATCCCGGATTATGAAACACGCGAACCTTACAAGGATGTTAGCCGGAACAACGGCCTGTTCAACCTCGGCGATCCCGACGCCTGTGCCTGGCTGACCCAATATATCGGTGACCTGATCGAACGGGAAGGAATTGATTATTACCGCCAGGACTTCAATTTCGACCCCTGGTATTACTGGATGTACAACGACCCCCAGGGCCGTGCAGGCATCTCGGAAATCAGGCACATCGAAGGCCTTTATAAATACTGGGACGGCCTCCTGGCACGCTTCCCGAACATGATCATCGACAATTGCGCCAGCGGCGGCCGGCGCCTCGACCTCGAAACCGTCTCCCGCAGTTCGCCGCTCTGGCGGACCGACTACAATTACGGAGAACCGAATGGTTACCAGTGTCATACCTACGGCCTGAACTTTTATCTTCCGCTCCACGGAACCGGTAACATCACGCTGGATCCCTATACCTTCCGCTCCAGCATGAGCAGCGCCCTCGTCTCCTCCTGGGATGTCAACCTGGGAGGATATAAACAAGCGGATTTACAGAAGTTTATGGCCGATTATAAAAGATATCGTCCTTTTTATTATGCTGATTATTATCCGCTCACCCCGAACGAGAACATCACTTCCGACAGCATCTGGCTTGCCTATCAACTCAACCGTCCGGAAGAGGGTGATGGGATGATCGTTGCCTTCCGGCGGCCGGATTGCCCGGTTGAACAAATCTCAGTGAAGCTGAGAGGACTGGAAGATGCCGCTACATATGAACTTTTCATTGAGGATGATAATATCAGGGTGAATAAAACGGGGAAAGAACTAAAGACCAGCCTCGATCTGATTTTGAAAGAGAAGAGAAAATCAATGATTATCAGTTATAAAAAAGCCAATTAGGGCCATGAAAAAGAGTATCCTGGGTTGCCTTGTCGTTCTGGCAGCCACCCTGAGCAGCTTTTCCGGTGAGGATAACAGCTCGCGCGACTGGGTTACCAAGAACTTTGTAAAAGGACAACTGCCTCCCTTTTCGTTTACTTACGGAGGTAAAGAATCCAGGACTTTTATCCAATCCTGGGAATTCCGGAAAGAAACCTTGCCGGTCTCCTCTCCTGACCAGAGCCAGTTTCTTTTCACCTGGCGCGACCCGAAAACCGGACTGCTGGTGAAATGCACCGTAACAGCGTTTTCTGATTATCCCGTTGTGGAATGGGTGGTCCGGTTCAGCAACAGATCGAAAAACAATACGCCGGTACTGGAAATGGTAAAGGCCGTTGACCATACTTTCCGATACGCAAAGGAAGGGCCCGTTATTCTCCACCATTCCTTGGGGAGCAACATGGCCCGGTCGGATTTCCAAAGCTTTTCGGATGAACTTGCGATCGGTAAGAATATTTACATGACCCCGATCCGGGGGCGTTCCTCGCATACGACCGCATTTCCTTTTTTCAATATCGAGATGCCCGGAGGGCAGGGTGTGCTGGCAGCCATCGGGTGGACCGGAAAATGGTTCGCCGATGTCAGGCACTCAAGCCCGACAGGCTGCAACCTGACCGCGGGGATGGAGCGCATGAAGCTGGTGTTGTATCCCGGTGAAGAGATCAGGACTCCGTTGATCTGTTTGCTTTTATGGCAAGGAGAGGACCGGATGACCGGCCATAACCAGTTCCGGCAGTTTGTGCTGAGACATCACAGCCGCATGATCGACGGCAAGTTTGCGGAACTGCCACTCGCCAACACTCTGGCCATGGGAGGTCCGGAACCCTGCAACCTCTACAACTGCTCCACTGAAAACTGGTGCCTGGCCTGCATTGAACGATACAAGCAGTTCGACCTGGTCCCGGAAGTCCTCTGGATGGATGCCGGATGGCATACCGGATGCGGCGAGTGGTGGGAAAATGCGGGCAACTGGACCGTCAATACAGACATCCTGCCCAGAGGTTTAAAACCGGTTTCGGATGCCGTGCATAAAGCAGGAGCGCGCTTTCTCCTCTGGATCGAGCCCGAGCGCATCGTCGAGGGAACGCAGTTCTCCAATCTGGATCCCTCATTTATGATCAGGATACCCGATAGCATTAAAAATCCGGAGGTCGGGTCCTTTATCCCCAACATGTACCTATTCAACCTGGGCAATCCGGAAGCCTGCAAATGGCTTATTGATTACATGTCCGGGCTGATCCGGGACAACGGGGTGGATTATTACCGGCAGGATATGAACTTCGATCCGTATCCCTACTGGGTTTACAATGACAAGCCCAATCGCATCGGGGTGTCGGAGATCCGTTACATCGAGGGGCTTTATGCCTATTGGGACGGCCTGCTTGAGAATTTCCCCAGGCTGATGATCGATAACTGCGCCGGCGGCGGCCGGCGGCTCGACCTGGAAACAACCTCAAGAAGTTCTCCGCTCTGGACCACCGATTATGAGGTGGGTGAACCCAATGGCTACCAGTGCCATAACTACGGCCTGAATTTCTATCTTCCGCTGCACGGGATCATTAACCTGATTCCTCAGAATTATGAGTTCCGGTCGGTCCTCAGCAGCGCGCTGGCCACCTCATTTAACCTCGACAACTCAAAATATCCACTCTCTGATTATCAGCGGGTTTATGCCGATTTCAAGCGTCTCCGGCCCTATTTCTACGGAGATTACTATCCGCTGACACCGGGCGATAACATCACTTCCGACAGTATCTGGATGGCTTACCAGATGAACCGGCCCGACCAGGGAGACGGCATTATCCTGGCTTTCCGCAGACCGTACTGCCCTGAGGAGAGGATCCAAGTGAAGGTGAAAGGCCTGGATCCTGCTGCCACATATGAACTTTTCTACGAGGATGAGAATATCAGGGTAAACAAGACCGGGAAGGAATTGGAGAATAATCTCGATCTTTATCTGAAAGAAAAAAGAAGCTCTATATTAATCAGTTACAAGAAGTTATCATGAAGTTTAACGATAAAATCGGCCACCCCTTCCAGGTAGGGGGGATCGAGACATCGGTTCTGGATGACGGAGCCGGCCGGGGTGTCAGGATTGCCTGGATCAATACCGGATCAGGGCTCCGCTACAAGGTGGTCCTTGACCGCGGGATGGATGTTGCGGAGGCTTTTTACAACCAGTATGGCCTGGCCTGGATCAGCCACGGTGGGGTGAAAGCTCCTCCGGCAAGTTACCAGTACGGGCTCGACTGGCTCAGGCATATGGGTGGCGGATTGGTTACCACTTGCGGGCTCGACCACGTGGGAAGCCCGGAGAATGACGAATACGGAAACCGCGGCCTCCATGGCCAGATCACTTTCAGCCCCGCCTCAATCAGGTGCATCAACCAGCCTGATCCTGCCTTCGGTAAAATGGATTTCAGCCTGACGGGCGAAATGAAACAATCCAGGGTGTTTGGCTTGAAGCTGGACCTTGTACGCACCATTTCGGGAAAGCTCGGTGAACCTGTTATCCGGATCCATGATACCATCACCAACCGGGGTAACACTCCGGCACCGCATATGGTTCTCTACCACGTCAATCTCGGATGGCCGCTTGTGGATGAAGGAGCCGACATACTATGGGAGGGAGGATGGGATTCGCGGGGAGGGGAGCAGGATGATGCCATTTTCCATGATGGCGGTGATTTCAAGAAATGCCAGCCGGCAATGGATATCCACTGCGGTACCGGCGAAGCCTGTGCATTCATCGATATAGAGTCGGACGCCGCGGGATGGTGTGAATGCGGGCTGGTTAACCGGAAGATCGGTCTGAAATTTGGCCTGAGGTTCCGGAAGGACCAGTTGCCCTGGCTGATCAACTGGCAGCACTGGGGAAAAAGCGAGTATGTCACGGCGCTGGAACCGGCAACCCATCCGCCGTTGGGACAGGCCCCGGCCCGTGAAAGCAAAACCCTGATGTTCCTCGAACCGGCAGAGGCAAGGGAATATGAACTTGAAATGTTCATCAGGGAAATAAAAAAAGGAGCCTGATCACCTCCGGACCAGACTGGGCAATTCCTTCACCCGGTTGATTTTTATACATTAATGACCCAAATTTTACCGGTATGAAACGCCTTATCTTTCTCTTGTCTTTTTCCTTTTTCCTTTCTCCTTTCTCCTTTGCCCAGCTTCCTTCCGCCAAACCCATCAAGGTTAAAGTCGCTGTTGTCATCCAGGATCCCGTGCTACCCCGGTACGGTGGGAAAAAACTGCACGAAGTGGTTAAAACCCCGGGTAGAACATTCACCTGGAACGACCCGTATGTGCTGAACAGGGAATATGAGGCTGCGCTGGAGAAGATCAGCCATGGAGTGGTCCGGTACGAGATCGTGAAGATCATCGATGACGGGAAGTTGTTCTCCCGCCGGAATGACAACAATGAGATGGTTTCGACCGATGAGATGATCAGTCTCCTGATGGAACCCGACTGGAAAACCCTGAAGGAAACGGGCACCCACTTTGATTACAAGGCTTTCGTCGAATATTACGGTTTCGACAAGATGTGCGACCGAAACCAGATCAACGAAGTATGGGTTTGGTCGTTCCCTTATGGGGGGATGTGGGAATCCAATTATTGCGGTTCGACGGGTTTCTGGCTCAATTCAGAACCGACAACCACTACGGCCAACAAAAAGCTCCTGGTTGTGATGGGTCTCAATTACGAGCGGAAGATGTC
>CAZJNQ010000112.1:0-5683 GCA_964547475.1 uncultured Porphyromonadaceae bacterium | reverse complement strand
GATACCAGATAACAGATACCTGATCCCGCCAATGAGTTTATGTGAGCCCTTCTGCCTTTTGGCTTACCGTGTTACCGTCATCCTCCGTGTTTCGGTGAAGCTGCCTGCCTGGAGGGTATACAGGTAAATTCCCGCTTCCAGGCGGCCTCCATTGATTTTGAGCATATGTTTTCCGGCCGGCACAAAGCCTTCATTCTGCTGCAAAACCACCCGGCCGGTGATGTCGCGCACCTGAAGCGTGACCTCATTGCCGTTGGCCAGGGTGTAATTGATTTCCGTAAAGTCGCTGAAGGGATTGGGATAGTTCTGATCCAGCGAACTCATGGCCTTACCCACGTCGACACCGTCGATCGGATTGGAATGGTCGTTGATGTTCAGGCGGATCATGACGTTCCTCGCTGCCGGATAACCCGTCGTCGCCCATGCAGCGTAATCGTCTCCCCTTGAAATGCTGACCGCATCCAGCAGGCGGAAACTATAATCAGCCCCGATCTTCAGGTTGTCATACCTCTTGATGGCGGTCTCAGTATGGGTGTTGCTGTATTCGATACAGGCATAGACCTTGTCGCCGGCTTCGAGGAATTCCGATTCGCCGTCCTTGTCGAGAGCCATGGTGATCCACTTGCCGATCATGGTGGAGTCATAGACCACATAGGAAGTACCCAGCAGTTCATACGGGGTAAGGTCATCACCTTCAGTGGGTACCTGGAAAAGCTTGAAGCAGTAATCAATCGAGCCGTCAGCCAGTCCGCCGGCAATATAGACCGAAATGGAACTCACCTCGCAATTGGCAAAGATGTTGTAGATGCTGCCTACCAGATGCCCCAGGTTGGGCTGATCAACCGTTCCGTAAGCCTCAATCCCCCAGTTGTAATTCTCTTCCGACGTATTATCGGCGTGGGAATAAACGCTGTCGGTGACATTGAAGTAAACCGTTTTCGTGTTGTCTGCGGGAGTATTTTCCGGGTCTTTCTGTTGATAATTGTAAGTAACCATGTAATGGCCGAAATCAACCGGAGCATAGGAATCGGCGATCAGGGTGGTATCTATGACCAGGGTCGGGATGGTTTTTGGTACACTTGATTTATGAAAGACATTTTGATTGTTTTTGACAATATCAACTTCAAAAAAGGCTTCCTCGGAATCGTATTCGCCGAAGTTCAGGGCACTGCCCCTGAAATTCATGTAATTTCCGCCACCGGCCAGCTGTGATTTCGGGATCATGAAAATGGGCGATGCCAGGGTATTGTCGTCTTTGTCATCCCATTCCATTTCGGCAAACTTCAGCTTCAGGTCATAATCCCAGGCCTCGGCCAGCGAGAAATCGTCGATTTGCCAGAAGTAGAGGCTGGTATTCCTCCAGGTGAATTTGAACTGGACATTCGATTGTCCGGCGGCCACATCGGAAATGTTGGCTTCGAAGATGGCCGGCACTCCCGGTGAGGTGTTGTTCGGGCGTCCTTTGTGGCGCACTCCCCAGCCGACATCATATTGTGCGGAATGGACCCAGTTGTCGACCGATACTTCCAGCAGCATCTGCCAATATTCACTGTCGTTGTAGCACATGAAGCAGGTCTGGTAGGAAACGATCACCGAACCGTGGGTTGAACAGTCGATCGGCGGAAAAACGATCGAGTTGTCCAGGTCGACCCGGGGATCCTTGCCTTCATTGTACTGGTCGAGAAACAGGCATAAACTGCCGTTTTCGGCTGTTGTTGATCTCATAGGAGGCTCGCGGGTCAGGATAGAGCTGACCAGGCTGTCGTTGGGCCACCAATGCCAGTTATAACCTATGTCTTTGGGATCCAACATGTAAAATCCCTCAGGCGCGGTCCATCCCTTGGGGTCATTCAGGTTTTCCCAACCAAAGGTTTCCAGGTAAAACACCTGGCCGTTCCCTTTAAGCCCGGGAATGGCTTTGGAATCCTGTGCCTTCAGCAACGCCGGGGTCAACAGGCATAAGGCCAGAAGCAGGGTAAGTGTTCTTTTCATCGGTTTAAATGTTAAAGGTACACTTGTAAAAATACGAAAAGGTTTCGGGTTTCAGATTTCAGATCCGGGACATTTGCAAAAAAAATCGTCTGAAATCCTGTAAATAATACCCGAGACCTTTTCTCCCTGACCTTATAAACGATACCCGGTGGCTACCTCGTGAGGGTCATCCTCCGGGTTTCGGCACTGTTTCCTGCCCGTAAGGTATAGAGATAAATTCCCGGCTCCAGGGTGTTTCCGTCGATCTGCAGGGAGTGGGTTCCTGCAGGGAGGTATCCTTCATTTTTTTGAAACAGGATGCGCCCGGTGATGTCACGTACCTCTATGTTCACTTCCGAACCGGACACCAGGTCATATTCGATCTTTGTAGAGGCAGTGAATGGGTTGGGATAATTTTGTCCCAGCCCCCTCAAAGCGGTAACCGGATCCGTTCCGTCGATAAGGTTGCCGTGATCATTGATGTTCAGGCGGATCATAAGGTTTCTCTGATTGAGATAGTAGTTACCTGTATCCCAGGTTTGCCCCTCACCCATGCCGACGCTTGTCGGATCCATTACCTTGAACGACAGGTCGGCTCCGATCTTGAGATTTTCATACCTCTTGGAAAACAGGTCGGTGTGCAGGTTGGTGTACTCGACACAAACATAGAGAAGATCACCTGCCGAAACGAACTCGGATTCACCGTCCTTGGTTACGGGGAGGGTGATCCATTTATTGATCATGCTGGAGTCATAGGTCAGGATCTCGGTCACAGCCAGCTCGATGGGAGTCTGGTCTTCGGATCCGGTTGGTATGGAATAGATGACAAACCGGAAATCGATCTGTCCATCGCCCAATCCTCCAGCAATGAAAGCAGAAACCGAGCTGAACTCACAATCCTGGTATATCCTGTACTGAACTCCCACCTTGTGGTCCATATTGGCAACCCCAGTTGTTCCATAGGCCTCAAAACCCCACACAAAAGCTTCTTCGGAAGTGTTATCGGCATGGGAAAAAACGCTGTCACTAACATGAAAGTAGGCTTCCCCGGAATTATCCATAGGTGTATTCTCAGTTTCCTCCTGGATGAATCCGTAAGATATCTTATAGTGACCGTATTCTGTCGGAAAGTAATTATCTTCCAAAGTTACGGTATCGGTGATGAGGGGGGAGAGGGATTTTGCCGGGGACTGGACGTTGAAGATACTCTGGTTAGCCTTGGCAACGCCGATGCTAAGGCTGACATCCGATTGGTCATACTCACCAAAATTCAGAACCGCGGCCTTGAATCTCCCCAGTGAATTACCTGACAACTGCGATTTAGGTATCATAAAGAATGGAGTCATTCTGGATTCTTCATCCGCATCCACCCATTCCATTTCGAAGAAATTCATCCTGAGGTCATTGTCCCAGGCTTCAGACAGTGTGAAATCATCGATCTGCCAGAAATAGTCATCGGTTTCCCTCCAGGTGAAACGGATCTGCACATTAGGCTGACCGGCAGCCAGGTCCGAGATGTTGGCTTCATAAATAGCAGGTATCCCCGGACGGGTATTGTTGGGCCGGGCCTTGTGACCGCAACCGAAACTTACGTCGAATTGGGCAGAATGCACCCAGTTGTCAATCGATATTTCCATTAGCATGATCCCGTTGGAGCCATATTGCATGAATACCGTTTCGTACCTGACAATGACCGTGGAATGAGAGCTGCAGTCAAAGGTTGGAAATCCGACGCTGTTATTCAGGGGAATAGTCGGATCCTTATATTCGTTGTATTTGTCGGCGAACAGGGTCAATGACCCGTCGTCGGCCGAAGTGGAAAGAAACGGAGGTTCATTGACCCATTGGGCTTTCAGGCTGTCCTTTGGGTACCAGTGCCAGTTGTAACCGTTGTCGGTCGGATCCATGAAATAATACCCCTCGGGAGACGTCCAGCCTTTGGGATCATTCGGATTTTCCCAGCCAAAAGTTTCCCGGAAAAAAACAGTCCCGTCCCCTTTAAGGGAAGTCTGGGCATTGAGAGGAAAAGAAAGGACAATGAGTAACACGGGCATCAGGGTCAAGTTTCTCATAATGATTTCGTTTGAATTTAACATTCGTTAAATTTAGAAGAAGCTTTCAGTCCTGCCACCATATTATGACATCCAATTGGTAAACGAGCATTTTTTGAAGCCAAACAAATCCCTATCTTGCAATTATCAATCGTTTAATAACCTTGAAACCGATGAATATTCCCGTTCTTCATGTGACCGAAAAAACCCTGGCGGAGGCCTATGAAAAAGCGCTGATCAGGTTATACAAGGAAGGTATCAGGATAAAAACCCAGTACGACAAGCCGGGTGACCCCCTGAGTATCGACAGCACCATGAACATCACCATCCTCGAACCCGAGACCGATCCGATGATCCATAAGGCCTTTCCCGGCGGCATTGACGACCTCCGGGAATATGTGCTTGAACTGAAGGGATTTAAGGATCACTGGGTGAAAAACATGAATGACCCGGCCGATACCCGCTGGGAGTACACCTATCATGGGCGGCTGGCTGCTTACGGTTCCTGGAAGGAACTCCGGGATCCTGCCGACCGGAATACTTCCTTCATTGCAGGATTCACCGTGAACCAGATCGAACAGGTGATCGGTAAGCTGGTCAGGCAGCCTTTCACCCGCCAGGCCCAGATGATCACCTGGATGCCCCAGCTCGACGCCCAGGTGTATGATCCTCCCTGCCTGCAGTCACTGTGGTACAGGATCCTGGAAGATGAGGAGGGAGTCTGGTGGCTCAACTGCAACATCCGGTTCCGCAGCAATGATGCCTGGGGGGCCAATTTCATGAACATGTTCGGCTTTGTGCAGTTCAGCCGCGAGGAGATCGCCGATAAATTGGCGGAACGCACCGGGAAAACAGTAAAACTGGGCCGGCTAAACTGGCAGGCCGATTCCTTACATATATACGGCAAGGATATTGAAAAGGCCGCCGGCTTGCTGTTCGACCGCATCGACACCATGCCCTTTGAAGAGCGGACCTATAATTTCCATGATGAATTCATCCAGGATATGTACCGGATGGCCGACCTGACCATTCTCCCGAAAATAGAACGGTATGGAAGGGAGTGAGAAAGAACTCCGGATCTACTTCTGCGGTTCCATCCGGGGCGGACGGCAGGATGCACTGTTGTACCAGGATCTGATCATGTTCCTGAAAAACTTCGGGAATGTGCTGACCGAGCATATCGGCCGGGCCGACTTGGTGGACGAACGCGAAACTCTACCCTCGCTGGTCCATGACCGCGATCTCACCTGGCTCCGCTCGGCCGATCTGGTGATCGCCGAGGTATCCACCCCCAGCCTCGGAGTGGGGTATGAACTGGGCATGGCCGTCAATTGGGGGAAGCCCATCCTGTGCCTTTTCCGCAAACAGGAAGGGAAAAACCTTTCGGCTATGATCAGCGGATCACCGGGAATCAGGACTTTGGAGTATCGGGATACGGAAGAGGCGAAGAGAGGGATTGAAGAGTTTGTGAAGACTAAGAGACCAAGAGACTGAAGACCAGAGACCAGAGACAGAAGACCAGAGACCGGAGACGATGGATTATCGGATCCTATATCCCGAATCCAAAATCCCAAATCCAGTATTAAAAGATTTTGTAATGTGAAAAATATTGTTGTATATTTGTACTAAAAGTATAATACAATATATAATTATAGCATTAT
>CAZJNQ010000111.1:0-5843 GCA_964547475.1 uncultured Porphyromonadaceae bacterium | reverse complement strand
GGCTAAGATATAAAATATTTTGATTGCGTCATATTAATTGTGACGTGACACTAGTGCCCCAGTCGTCCGTTCTGATGAACAGGATCCAGTTTATCGGGAATGCCCTGTTTATTCCTTTCTTCCTGATCAGTGTCGGAATGCTGGTTGATCTGAAGGTGCTTCTGAATGGCCCGGTTGCACTCTGGGTGGCGCTGGTCCTTTCGGTTACGGCCCTGATCGGTAAATATGCGGCCGCCCGGATAACCCAGTGGTTTTTTGGTTACAGCCGGGTACAGGGACAGTTGATATTCGGACTGAGTGCCTCACACGCAGCCGCCACCATGGCGGTCATCATGGTTGGATTCCAGGCGGGCATCATTGATGAGAACATCCTGAACGGCACTATTGTCCTGATCCTGGTCACCTGTCTTGTTGCTTCATTTGCAACCGTGCAAGCCTCCAAAAAACTGGTCACGAGGGCTGACACCACCCAACTGGAAGTACAGGAGGAATATATCGAAAGGGAATCCTTCATTGTACCGATTGCCAATTATGAAAACCTGGAAATCCTGTTGGAGTTTACCCATTTTATACGGGACAAACGACACGTAGAGCCCATCCGGGTTTTATCAGTCATCGATGAAGAAGGTGAAAACGAGATCAAGCTGAACCGGACCAGGAGCGATCTGGAAAAAGCGATCGGATCACTGGCCGTGCCTGAACCTGACATAGTGCCGGTGGTTACGGCTGATCAGAATATTGCAGCCGGTATCAACCGGATCAGCCGGGAGTTTGAAGCCACCACCATGGTTTTGGGATGGCCGCTGAAAGGCCGCTTCACCGACCGGTTGTTCGGGCCTAAAACAGAGCAGATCCTTACCAACAGTGAGCAATCAATCCTGATCTGCCGGATCACCAAGCCCCTGAACACCTACGAAAGGATTGTGCTGGTTTGCCCGCCGCTCAGCGAACTTGAGAAGTCCTTTGATTACCTCGTCAGGAAGACCCTGATGCTCTCAAGGGAAATCCAGTGCCCCGTGAATCTTTATTCCCAGCTAAAAACACGTGAAGCGTTCATGATGGTATCCCGTCAGGCCAAGTATGAGCCTGACATCCAGTTCTCTGAATTCAGGCAATGGGAATACCTGGCTGTATTCCTGAATAATCTCTCTGCTTCGGACATGACCGTGATTTTTGCGGCCCGCAAGGGATCCGTATCCTATCATCCGGCCATGGATCACCTCATCGACCGCATGAACGCAGGTCATCCCGAACTGACCGTCATCCTGGCTTACCCGGTGATGGATCTGGGTGATGACAAATATGACAAATACCGCGATTTCTCACCCGAACCCCTGACCCGTTCCATGGAAGCCTTCCGCAACCTTCAGAGAGGGCTGGGGAAGATGGTACACAAGGCAGAATAGGGTGTGATCGAGTCACGAGTCACGAATCACGAATCACGAGTCACGAATCACGAGTCACTTTTCCAACCATTCTCTTGTTTTCTTCCTTGCTCTTGACGAATTTCGTGAATACCAAACCGGTAACAAGCCAGGTAATCTGAGTTGTTATTGGGAAGGTCTGTGTTTTAGTCCGGCAAGATGGGACTGAGGTGGCGAAGCCGTGGAAAGGCGGCAAACTACGAATAACACGCCCCTCCGTACCTTCGCATCCAACCTGGAGCATAGATCCAGGTCTTTTCGATACCAACCCAAACAATTCAATTAATAACCCTATGAAACATTTGCTATTATTAGTATGCTTCATTACCCTGTCTTTAGCTGTTCCCGGACAAACTTATACCTCTTTCCCTGTGAGCAATGCTTTTTGGTCAGCCATGCATTGTGAAACCGGACCTGCGGTGCCCAAGACCGGGCTTGTCAAAGTCGGTGTCTTCGGTGACACGGTCATTAATGAGAAAACCTACCACAGGCTTTACCTGCAAAGGGAATACGTCGATTTTAAATTTACCTGTGATACCTGCGGTTTTGTTTTTGACAGGGGTAAGGCGTTTTATTTTATCAGTTACAGGGAAGAAGATAAAATCATCTATTTCGTCCCGGAACAAAATGGATTTGATGACCCGCCGGGAACAGAATACCCGGTTTTTGACTTTAACCTGTCTCGTGCCGGGGAAACCGTAATCGGGTATGAATACCTTTTCCTTCCATATGGTGCTTCAACGGATCCGACCCCTGCACCGGGATGCGGCGTCATGATGGATACAGTGACGCTGACCGTTGAATCCATCGATAGTGTGATGATGTCAGACGGATCATACAGAAGGCGGATCAATTTTGAGCCATTGAATTTCGGCCTGAAAGAATCCTGGATTGAAGGCGTCGGGTCAACGAAAGGCTTTGGATTGGCTCTCGATGTGACCAACACAAGAAACACCATGGTTTGCTTTTCACACGATGGGATTAACCTGGAATCCGGGGAAATTCTGAGTCAGCAGCTATGTACTTCCAATCCTGAAATCTCGCTGACATTCCCTGACCGGTGTGAATACACGGCTTCCAGCTCGGCTGATAAACCCCAACTGAGCAAAGCCATCTCGGTATTTCCGAATCCCGTAACTGATTTTTTAAGGTTTTCAGGTCTGGTTCCAGGAGATAAGGTGACAATTTACAATGCCCTGGGACAGGTCTTATATGAAGCCATTTCCAGATCTGACGAACTGATCTATCAATTTGGGCCTGATAAAGGTTTTTTCATTTACACGGTCACTTCACCTGACAACGATAGGATCAGCGGGAAAGTCATAAAATATTAGTGCGTACCTTCGCAAGAGACTATCAGCCAATCAATAATCAGCAATATGAATAAATACAGGATTCTGACCGTTTCACTGGCCGTATCAGGCTTTCTGGCCATTGTCACGTCATGCTCAAAACCGGACGATTCCGGGAGCGGGGACCAACTTCAGCCTGTAACGCTAAAACAATCAGAATTGTCGGGTGAAATCGGCCGGAGGATCAACGATCTCATTTATAAGAACTTCATGGTTTTGGATATCGACACTTTTTTTACCGGACCTTTCCGGTCCCGCCCGTTCATCGACAATTACCATTATGTCGGGGTTGGCAAAGTGATCGATGCCGGGAGCCTTTTCTCCGCTTACACCGGTGATCCCCGGGTGACGGAAAAAACATCCCGGTTGATCGACGGCATCATCCAGACCCGTGATGCCGATGGTTATATCGGTACATTCAAACCCCTGCCGGAAGGGAAGCAGAACCACTTCAACTGGGCGCTGCATGAGCAGGAGTACCTGCTCCTCGGGCTCACGCACAATTACATGGTCACCGGAAACCAGAAATCCCTGGAGGATGCCCGGAACCTGGGCGATTACGTGATCGCCACCTTCGGCAAGGATCCCAAACCTGAGGAGGTATGCACTGCCGGGCTTCCCGAGGGATTTCTGGCCCTGTACCGGGCGACCGGTGATGAACGTTACCTCGATTTTTCCGCCAATATCAGGCATGGGAATTCCAAGGCAGAGGTCCAATGCGCATCCCTGCTCGACTGGAATCAGACTTTTGAGACGGGGGCCGCCCATGTTTACGTGATGCTGGCCCGGTGTTACGCGCAGACGGAACTGCACCGGTTCAACAACCTGACTTCGTTGCTTAAAATGTCAGAATACATGCGCCATGAGCTCCTGCGGACGGGCGGGGGGCTTAACGTGGTTGGCTCGGCATCCGACGGCGAGTGGTTCTCCTACACGCAGAACGGTGCAGGATTGATCGGTGAATCGTGCGTGACGGCCTACCTGGTACGCTGGCTTGAAAGCCTTATGCGCATGGAGGGTGATCTTCGCTACGGCGACATCATGGAACGCACCATCTATAACGCTCTGTTCGCTGCCCAGGATCCGGAGGGGCGTAAACTCAGGTATTTCACTCCGTTCACGGGTAACCGGGTCTATTTCGACCAGGACGGGTTCTGCTGTCCCGGCAATTTTCGCCGGATCATGGCCGAACTGCCGCAGAAAGTCTATTACACCAACCAGAAGAACCTAGTCGCCATTAATCTTTACACTCCTTCACATACCACCCAAACCCTTTCTGAAAATGTCAGTGTGACACTTTCCCAGGAAACAGACTACCCAAACACCGGTCATGTGGTCATCAGGGTTGATCCCTCCCGGGAGGCCACCTTTGCCATCAGGCTGCGTATTCCCCGGTGGTGCCGGAATGGTTCGATCAGGATCAACGACCAGAAGCAGGTGGCTGTCAAACCCGGCACCAATCCCTATGAGATCCGCCGCAAGTGGAAGGCCGGCGATGCAGTCACCCTGGAGATGCCGATGGAATGGCGTTTTATCCGTGGGCACCAGTTACAGGAAGGCAAGGTAGCCCTGGCGCGCGGCCCGGTCGTTTACTGCCTGGGTACTGCCCAAAACGAGGAGATCCTCAGGAAGTACCCGAACTTCAACGGTATTATCATTGATCCGTCTTCCATCCCCGAGCCGGAAACCGATAATTCCATCCGTCCTGATGGCCGTAAGGTGACCCTCCAAGCCAGGGTTGAAGCCCCCGGTGCGTGGAGCAAGGGCGCCCCGCACCTCGCGTTGACCTTCACCGAATTCATCGATCCGACCGGTATCGTCACCTATTTCCACCTGCTGGATTTAAATAAGGCGGTCGAGGATGAGTTGATGGAAGATTGCTTCGGGAATAATTGACGATTGATGATTTGCTCCGGATGACGGAGAAAAGATGGTTTTCTCCAAAAGAAAGAAATAGCCATGCATACCGAACTTGCATCTTTACGCAACAGGCTTCAGGCTGAATCCGATCCCATCTGGAAAGCCCGTGCGGAGCATTACTTCAAGGAACCCGTCAAGTTTTACGGCTTAAGCAACGCGGCCTCACGGAAAATCGGCCAGGAGCACCTGAAGCGGCTCAAGGGCAAAACAAAAGACGAAATCTTTGCCCTGTGCGAGGAGCTCATGAAATCGGGAATGATGGAGGAATCCCTCATTGCCTGTCATTGGTCCAATGCCATGAGAAAGCATTTCGAACCGCGCGATTTTGCCACCTTTGAGCGGTGGATCTCCCGGTACGTTAACAACTGGGCCACCTGCGACACGCTTTGCAACCACACCGTCGCAGAGTTCATCGTCAGATACCCCGATTTTCTTTCCAGCCTGAAACGGTTCACGACATCCGAAAACCGGTGGATGCGTCGTGCTGCGGCTGTAACCCTCATCATACCTGCCGCCCGGGGCAAATTCCTTCCCGATGTTTTTGAGATCGCCACCCTGCTGCTCAATGACACCGACGACCTGGTCAGGAAAGGTTATGGCTGGATGCTCAAAGCGGCTGCCGAATCCCATCAGGAGGAAGTATTCGGTTTCGTACTGAGGCACAAAGACACCATGCCTCGCACCGCACTGCGTTATGCCATTGAAAAAATGCCGGCGGCCATGAGGGCGGAGGCGATGAAACGGTAACCTCCTTATTGTGACTATTCTCGAAAATAGTAGTGTTTCATCATAAAGATCAAGCCATGAGGAACATCACAATAAAAATCCTTGTTATCGGTGTCCTGATTATTCCGAAAATCTTATCCGGACAGCCGACCAATACAATCGTCACTGGCGAAAAGCACATCATTCACTCGGAAATAATCGGCGAAGACAAGGAATATTGGGTTCATTTACCGTTGAATTATTATAAAACCACAGATCATTATCCTGTTCTGTACCTGACCGATGGTGACCAACATTTCTTCCTGGCTGCCGGTTTAACTGAGTTTATGGGCTCGCAATTCATGATCCCCGATTTTATTGTTGTGGCCATTTTCCATAAAGACCGCATCCACGACCTGACTCCGACACATTCCCTGACAGA
>CAZJNQ010000110.1:2561-6001 GCA_964547475.1 uncultured Porphyromonadaceae bacterium | reverse complement strand
TTCCTTTTTCCTTTTTCCTTTTTCCTTAAGTTTAGAACCTCACGGTGAGGTTGAACCCCAGCCTGATTCCCTTCGCTCCATCCAGAATGCCGTACTGGTTATATGCAAAATGCTTCTGCTGAACGATGTTATAGGAATTGGATGCAAAGACCATGAAGCAGTGGGTTGGTGAACCGATCTCCAGGCCCAGGCCGAAGCTGGGTTTCGGGGCAATCAGGTCCTCTTTTCTCGCTTCCCGTGATTCCGCGTTTAAGTTAGGCATGATCGAGAAGGCCTGGTCATAAGTCGCGATCACGGACATTTCGCCCACAATACGCATCCTGCCCCCTGCCGAAACCCCGATATAATCATTCCACTGGGTACTGTCGACCGCATTGAAATGGATAAAGGACGGAGCCACCTGGAAGCTGAAGCGGTTGCTGAATTTTCTTGCCAGGATGAGTTGATTGAAATAGGAAATGCGGTTGGTGAAAGAATAATTCTTGCCGAAAACATCCTTGTTCCGTGCGTCCACCCCAACCAGGGTCAGAAAGCTCAGTGAAACCGGCATCCCGGTCCTTTTTTGCTGGAGGATCAGATACTTGGCCCACAGGTCCTGGTATTTGTTGTAACGTTCCGTGCCAATCCCGACGGAAAGCCTTTCCGTGATCCCGTAATTGAATCCCAGACGGATGTTTGAAGCTGCGTAAATGCCGGCCAGGTCGGTAAAGCCCTTGTCCATTGTTCCGAAACGGTGGTGAATGATAAATTCAAGGCGGCCTTTCACCGGACCCATATTGGTCTGCTGGTCTATCAGCAGGGACGAATTGAAAGTCTCCTTTACCGGACGGCGGTCGGGCCCCTCCTCATCCTGGGTCATGACCTGTGCGCTAAAGGCAAGAAGCAGAAGCACTGCTGCCAATTTGGTGTTGATAGATAGTGTTTTCATCGTTTTCCTCCCGGTTAGTTGTTGTTAGCGCCTTCCTCGATCCATTTCAGCAGCAAGGCCTTGTCGGTGGCGCTGATAGTGTTGGATGTTCCATGTCCGGAATTGATCTTCATCACTATCTCACTTGACGCAGGATCACTGACATTAACATAATTCCCGGTAGTAAGGGAATTGTAGGATTTATCGGCCCGCAGATCCGGGGCGGTTCCGCCCGAATGGCATCCGGTGCAGCCGGCATTGACAAAAACCGGGGCCACCTGGGTGGCAAAAGATACCGGTTCATCCGGGAGTACCACGTCGTTCGGTTCTATGGTCACATACTCGCATGAAACCAATCCGATCAGTAGCAGACCCAGAAGCAGTGTGGTTAAGTGCCTGATTTTCATTTTTTTCTCTCAAGGTTATTTTGTGGGTGAAAAACAAAAGGCCCTAAACAGATTAGAGCCTTTTGTTCTCTATGGCATATTTATTAATTGAGTGCATCCATTGAGTTGACAAGCAGCGCACGGGTGTACTTGTAGTTATGGGCGCCGATACTTCTGTCTTCGGTGATCAGCTTGTAGTTGAAGAAAGCTCCTGTTTCTTTCAGTGTCCAACGGGCACCTTTACCGCTGGCGTTGTTCCAGGGCCATGCGAGATCGGTTGAGGAATTCAAGATTTTCAGCTCAATTAACCGGGTCCTCAGCTGTTCGATCAGGCCTGCGATTTCGGTCTGCTTCCCGTTGATGTCGGTGGTAGTGGCCCCGGAATGGCAGGTGGTGCATCCGTTCACATTGACCGAAGTGCCATCCTCATTCTTGATCCTCCAGGTGTGTCCTCCTGTTTCCGTTCCTTCACCTTCAGCCATGTGGCATGAGGAGCAGGTGGCCACGCCTTTGTGGTTCGTTTGCTCATAAGCAACGGAACCGGCATATTCCCAGCCCTGGCTTCCGTTCAGGATATGCGATTGGGTCCCATGATGGGGTCCCCACCGCGAGTTGGTGATGGCATAAGTCGTATCCCCGGTCAGCGGGAGCGGGAATTCGCCCGAATTGCGGGCCTGGTGGCAATAGGTACAGGTATTGGACGAGTTGCCGAAGTCAATGGTCGCCTGGTGGT
The DNA here is from genome assembly GCA_964547475.1 of uncultured Porphyromonadaceae bacterium. Lineage (GTDB taxonomy): Bacteria > Bacteroidota > Bacteroidia > Bacteroidales > UBA12481 > UBA12481. The sequence goes on along the minus strand of CAZJNQ010000110.1, from coordinate 3,975 downwards.
TGCCAAAGATCAGGCTGACCGGATCGGCATTCTTCATGCCATAATCCGGAAAATCAAGTGAATCAAGTGTTCCGTGGAAACCATGGCAGGCATCACACTGCAGGGCAACGGGGATTGCAGGCTTAACGGCCATGGTGTCCCGGCCGGTTAGTTGCGTCTCCATGTATCCCTGGTAGGAATGGCACTTGGCACAAGCGTTATTGCCACCGTAACTGGCAGATGTCCAGGTGTGGCCATTGGAATGCAGCGCCGTGGCAAACTGGGCCTTGACGGCATCAAACGTTTCCTGGTTGTGACATTGAACACAGAAAGCATTGGCGTCTTTCCCGTCCGTCCCATTGATACCATCCTTTCCGGCGGGACCTGCAGGACCTTCGCACGATGAGAAAAGAGCGACCAGTACGAAAACAGTCAACGCACTGATTGTCAAGGAGCTAAGTATTTTTTTCATAGAGAAAAACATTAATTGATAGTCGGCTTTAAAGTAATTGTTATAAATATAACGGAAAGAATCCGATGTATGATGTTCCTCTCTTTAAAATTGAACTATGTCACATATATGTTGTTTTATATCTTTGTTTATATGACATATATCAATTCTTTTTTGATCTATGTCGTTTATTTGCTTATTTTCCCACCGAATAAAACCCGAATATGGCAAGTGATACGGCACCTGATACCTGCATCCATTGCATGGAGAAATGCGACGCATTTCAGGCGTTAAGTCAGGTAGAGTTGGAACAGCTGCATGAAAACCGTTATGAAACGTTTTACCGGCCGGGAGAAGTCATCGCCAAACAGGGGGCTCCGATCTCGCATTTGGTCAGCCTGACTGAAGGACTGGTGAAGGTGGTGCTGGAGACTCCCGGAGAATCGGATATCATTTTCGGAATCAGCAAACCGATCTTTATGATCACCGGACCTGGCCTTTTCGTGGACAACCGTCACCATTTTTCCGTTATTGCCCTTAACCATTGTCGCACCTGCTATCTCGACATCAAGTATCTTCACAACTTCATCGAGGAGAACTCCGAATTTTCCCGGCGCTACAACCGGATGTGCGGAGAAAGGATGATGTCGCTTTTCAACCGGATCCGTAGCCTGAATCAGAAAAATATAGCAGGGCGGATATCGGAAGCTTTGCTGTATCTCCAGCAGGATATTTTCGAGACCAACCCGTTCGATTTGATCCTCACCCGGCAGGAGCTGGGTGAATTCACCGGCATGACGAAGGAGTCCGTCAGCCGGATCCTCAAGGAATTCAAGGAAGAAAGCCTGATTGAGGTGGATGACCGGAAGATCGAAATACTCGATTTCGAGAAGTTAAAAGACATCAGCCGGAGAGGATGAAAGCAAAAGGCAGAGGGCAGAGGGCAAAAGGCAAAAGGAAAGGAAAAAGGAAAAAGGAAAAAGG
>CAZJNQ010000110.1:0-2461 GCA_964547475.1 uncultured Porphyromonadaceae bacterium | reverse complement strand
CCGGTGGCGAAATCCGAAAGGGTGATGGCGTTGGTGATCCCTTCCGTTCCGCAGAAGCGGGCCTGGGCGAAGGGCAGGTCGCGCGAAATGCACAGAACTTTCGTGTTGGCCAGTCCGGCCGCCGCCTTGTTGAACGCGCGCACCGAGGCGGCGCAGGTACCGGTATCGAGGCTTGGAAAAATATTCAGTACCAGCCTGTAGCCTGTGAAGTCCTTTAAAGAGACGTGCGATAAATCGTTTTTCACCAGGTCGAAATCCGGAAGCTTATCACCTTTTCCGGGAAGTTCTCCAACGGTGTGAACCGGATTCCCCTTGAGGGTAATGGTTGCCATGGATTGATTCTTAAGTCACTAATTATCCTTTATGCACCTCACGTAATTGCCGCCGCCCTTGAACCAGACACCCCGCAGAATATCCTCGCTGTTGTAGGTAAGGAATCGTCCGTAAGCTTCCTTGTCAACTGCGGCGTTGCTGGTCCAGAAATAGGCTTCCTTCCCTTGCCCGCCATATCCCCCGTAATCAAAGCGGTCGCCTCCGGGTAAAGCGTTGAACCCGCTGCTGCCGTCTCCGCCGCCGCCATCGCGCCAGCCGGAAACTGACTTGATCTTTTTGCCAGCGCTCATGCCCAGGTCCTTGTCGAGCTGGTCCCATTCGGCCTGGGAGGGCAGGTGCCAGCCTTCAGGGCAGGCATTCTGGGCGCTATACCAGGAATACAGGCGCCCGTAAGTTTCGCAGTTCGACTCCTGATCGTTGTAACACCACGATCCTTTTTCCGATTTGAAGCTCATGTTCCGGGCCATCCAGATCTGGCCTCCGATTTTCACTTCCTCATACTTCTGGCTGTCGCGGGGATCGAAAAAGAATCCGCTCTCACCTGCCTGGCTGCTTTTGCAGGAAGGCAGGATGTAGGGCAGGCATAGTGCCAGGATAAGCGCCCACTTGAACCAACTCTTCATAGCATTAAATTTTCAGTGTTCTTATTGACCAATTAAATGACCTCCGGATACTTGTCTGACTAAAACTATATCTTTCTGAACCATTGAATCATCGGGATCGGGGCCGGAATAAACTCTCCCTCCGCGTGAACACCGGTAAAGCCGAACTGGAAGGAGCTGTGTTCGTTCGCCTGGAAACGCAGGCCGGGTGAGATCACAATGAATGCTTCCGATTGTTTCTGGGTGTTTTCGATTGAATAGGTGGCAATCTGCATCGTCTGGTCATAGTCCGTGATCAGGGACTGCGTCATCCGGCCCTTTCCCGGCAGCATGATGAATGAATCGAAAACGATACTGTATTTGTTATTCAGCCTGAACATGCCGGCCACAGACAACAGGGGCCGGCCTTCGGCATCATTGCGGGTTATTGTTTCAGAAATATAGCTGTTGGTCGACCATTCGGTCGGGATATCCTGGATCGTATAGACAGTCTCTGTTTTTTCCGTGAACAGCGCGCCATATCCTGCCGACAGGTTCAGGTTGTTCAGGCGGTTACCGAAGGTCAGGAAACCAAAAGGCAGGAGCAATCCGAATTCCGGATAGGCCCAGGAGCCCGTCCCGGCCAGGAATCCGACTCCCCCGAACAGTTTCTCACTCAGCCTGAAACTGTATTTGGCTGTTCCGATCACGGGCATCCCCACCCACGAAGTCATTATGCCCAAACCCAGGTTATCTGCGACACCGAACTGAAATTCGGGGCCAAAAAGATTCCATATGACGTAATTTTCCCCTTTCTTGATCGAAAACCCGTTTGTGGTCAGAAAATATCGGGTAGAGAACAGGCCTCCCGACAGCGGCTTCTCATCCCTGACCGCCTCGACAATCTCCCTGACCTCGTGTTTGGGAATGTAAACCCGTCCCACTTCGTCGGTCTCAACCAGGATCTCGCGCGCATCCTGTGAAATGATCTTCCCGATGAAAGCCACTCCGTTTTGCTTGACCACCTTGTATACCCGGGTGGTGTCCTCCGTATTCTGCGCCGGACTGACAGTGCTCAATGCAACCAGAAAGGCCACCACAAAGGCTGTGAATCCCGCTTTTTTCATCGTTCGGGTTTTTAGGTTTATCAAATATATGAATATATTCGTGATGAAAGTGAAGCGTGTAAACCTATGGGACGGGGTTTATCGTTTTTGTTTTTGCCGGTTGCCTTGATGGTGACCTTTCAGCCGACCCGGGCGCAGGTCGGTCCTGAAGGAAAATGGCTTCAGCTGAACGGGATAGACCAGTGACAATATTCCCTTGGGCATTCAGCGTATCATCACCCTGAGCGCCACTACCTTTATGACCGGTATAGCGGCCATCAAGGTGCATTATTCCGGTGCGTCGGACCAGCTGAATCTCAGGAGCGGACGCCTCCTGGCCGCCATTCCGGTGAGGGAGACCACCGGAAGGAACATATCCAATTTCATTCAGGTCGTTCATTAGCTCCGGTACCGGATTTATTTGCCAAAAACAAACCAGAG
>CAZJNQ010000109.1:3646-6213 GCA_964547475.1 uncultured Porphyromonadaceae bacterium | reverse complement strand
TACGCCTGTGGCACCTGCTGAATGCCATCCTGTGCCTGGCCTTGATCATTACTGGCGTCAGTATGCACTTTGCCAGTCCCGAGAATCCGGGCATCCGGTTTGACCGGGCCGTGACGGTCCATAATTTCTGCGGAGTCTTGCTGACGGCCAATTACCTGATCTTTTTCATCGGGAACATCCTGACGGGCAACGGAAGGCACTACCTGGTGCAGTTTGTCGGATTCGGCAAACGTTTTTGGAAACAGGTTTACTACTATTCCTTTGGGGTATTCAGGAAACAAAAACCTCCCTTTCCGATCGGCCGGGAACGCAAGTTCAATCCATTGCAGCAGGTGACCTATGTAACCATGATGTACCTTTTCGTGCCGCTGATCATCATCACGGGCTGGGCACTGCTGTTCCCTGACGTTATCGTGGAGGAATGGCTGGGTATAAACGGCTTCGCCGCGACCGACCTGCTGCACATCATCGCCGGGTTCATGATCGCTTTCTTCCTTCTGATCCACCTGTACTTTGCCACCATGGGCAAAACCCCGACCGAGCATTACAAATCGATGATCACCGGATATCATGAGGACCATGACGGGGAGGAAGCGGAGCCGGAACCGGTATCAAAACCGGAGGAAAAGAACTAGTGGTGGTTATTTCTTGGGTTAAACCCGGTCCGGTTTGCCGGCCGGGTTTTGTTTTTCCCCGGTTTCTGCAAGGAGGAATTTAGTATTTTTCCAAAGAAACGGTCGTATGAAAGATATTTATCATAACAGGATCAGACAATATCAGGACGAAGCTGACCGCTTCAGGAAAAAGGCGGATTGGATAGCAGTTGCCCGGATGTTCCTGTTCCTCGCGATGATCATCCTGGCCTGGTACTTCATCCGCGAGAGGCAGGCTGCGGGGCTGGTTTTGCCTCTGGCCTTGCTTGCCGGATTTCTCTGGCTTGTCAGGCAAGCAGCCGGCATCCGCCGCAAGATCCGTTTCCTGGAACTTCTGCGGGAGATCAACCAGCAGGAGATCCGGGCCATGGAGGGAGATTATTCGGCGTTTGACACGGGTGAGGTTTACGCCGATTATCATCATCCGTACAGTTACGACCTCGATATCTTCGGTGTCCACAGTATCTACAGGATGATCACCCGGGCCGCCACCCCGCTCGGGAAGGATCGGCTGGCTGAAAGGCTTTCCGATCCGGGAACCGATCCCGACCTGATCAGGAAACGCCAGGAAGCCGTAAGGGAACTTGCCTCGAAACTCGACTGGCGACAGGATTTCCTGGCCACAGCCAGGGAATCCGACTGGGAAAGCGGCAAATCACGCAACATGCAAACCTGGCTCGCCGGTACCGACCGCTTCACCGGCAATCCCTTTTATTCCCTTCTCCTCCTCCTGAACCCCATCCTCGCCTTCCTCATACCCGTCTTAATAATCTTCCACCTTTCTCCTTTCTCCTTTCTCCTTTATTATATCCTCCCCACAATTGTCATCCTGTCGTTAACCCGTTCCATCAATCGTGAACAACAGAAAGTTGAGCGCCTCCTGGATCTTTTCCGGAAATACCGCGGACTGCTGGAACTGATAGAATCGGAGAATTTCCATTCCGATAAAGCCCGTGAGCTGAAGCAAACCCTTTACCATGATGATATTCCGGCCAGCGACGCAATGAAAAAGCTGACAAGCCTGTTGTGGGGACTCGAAGTGCGCGGCAACATGATCATGGCCTTCATACTGAACGTCACGTTTCTCTGGGATATCCTCCTGATGGTAAGGCTGGAGAGATGGAGAAGGCGCTACCGCGAGGATTTCAGCCAATGGATCGATACCGTCGCGGAATTTGAAACTCTCAATTCATTTGCCACTTTGGCTTCCAACCGTCCCGATTGTGCCTACCCGGAGATACTGGATGGCCCTTTCCGGATGGAAATAAAGGAAGGAGGCCACCCCCTGATCCAACAGGCAAAAAGAGTTGATAACTCATTGTCATTCAACGAACAAGGTCGAATTTACCTGATCACCGGCCCCAACATGGCCGGCAAGTCCACTTTCCTGAGGATGGCAGGGGTCAACATGATACTGGCCATGGCCGGCGGTCCCGTTTGTGCGAAATCCATGTCGCTGGTGCCGGTCAGGATTTGCAGCAGTGTCCGGACTAACGATTCGCTCGGGGACGACGAATCCTATTTTTACGCTGAACTGAAAAAACTGAACCGGATCATCTTGGGTCTTGAAACTAACCCTCCGTTGTTTGTTATAATAGATGAGATGCTGAAAGGCACCAATTCACGAGACAAGCATGAGGGATCTGCAGAGCTGATCCGCCGAATGGTCCTACTGGGGGCATCCGGGCTGGTGGCGACCCACGATGTGGAGTTGGGTACACTCGCAAAGGAGTTTGCGGGAAAGCTGGAGCCCCGCTGTTTTGAGGTGACCACCGAAGGCAGCCAGTTGAAATTTGATTATATTTTGCGTCCCGGAATCAGCAAGAGCCTGAATGCAACTTTCCTGATGAAACAGATGGGAATCATAGAAGGAAAAAGGATAAAGGAAAAAGGAAAAAGTAAGTAACCTCCGGC
>CAZJNQ010000109.1:1185-3546 GCA_964547475.1 uncultured Porphyromonadaceae bacterium | reverse complement strand
CATCGAGTCTATGCATAAAAGAATCTTAATTGGTGCATCCTTACTGATGGTATTTGCCGGAGTTTCCGGCCAGCAGGCGGAAATATCGGTATTAAATCCTGATGATGCCTATCTGGCCGGATTGCCCAGGCTGACGATGCCTCCGGGATATGCCTCGAGGCCGTTGCCGGCGAAAAAGGATAATTCCAGGCTCATCTATTGCCCCGGCATCTATAACCAGGAGGTATGGAACTGCAACCAGGCCGCCTCGGTCTGGACAATGTTCACCTACGAGATCAACTACCTCAGAAACCTGTCATCCTCACTGACGGATAACCAGTATTCCCCGATGGCTGTTTTCAATTTGCTGAATCACGGCCACCATGCCGACGGAGTCTCCTATTTCGACAGCTGGGAACTGATCAAGGCCAACGGCATACCGGCCAATCCTGATTTTACGGCTTACAGCCAGAATTCCACGGTTTGGATGACCGGTTATGACAAATACTACCGTGGCATGAAAAACCGCGTGGAACAGGTGTATGCCATTGATGTGGGGACGCCGGAAGGCCTTCTGACCTTAAAACATTGGATCAATGACCACCTGGAGGACAAAGAGACCGGCGGACTGGCCAATTTTCAGATCGGATCGGGAACCGGTTCCGAACCTATGGTCATTAAAACAATCCCGGATGGACAAGAGGGGGAGGGAGAACCTATTGTCATCAAATATCATCGTGTGGTCGGTCATGCCATGACGTTCGCCGGCTGGAATGACGAGATTAAATATGACTGGAACGGTGACGGGAGGTATACCAACAATGAGGATATAACCGGAGATGGTGTTGTGGATATGAGGGATTGGGAAATAGGCGCCATGCGGGTGATCAACTCGTGGGGTACCGGTTGGGGTGACAATGGCAAGGCATGGGTGATGAATCGCCTGCTGGCAGAGGACACCCTGAACGGTGGGATCTGGAATAATGCAGTGATCGTCGTCAAGCCGAAAAAGACCCACGAGCCGCTGCTGACCATCAAGGCAAGGATCCGGTATAATCATCGAAGCCGCCTGCGCCTCAGGGCAGGAATTGCCTCTTCGCCGGATGCGACCGTTCCGGACCGCATCATTGATTTTCCCTGCTTCAGCTTCCAGGGCGACACCCTGCCCATGCAGGGCTATTACGGCCTCAATGCAGACCATATCGAGATAGGGCTGGACATCAGCCGGCTCCTCGAATATTTTCCCGTCAGCGGGCAGGCAAAGATCTTTTTCGACGTGGTACAGAAGTCGCCTAATAACCGCGGAGCCGGCAGGATTGAAAGTTTCTCCGTGATGGATTATTCCAATGGGATCCATGAGTATGCCTGTACCCAGGGTGTACAGCCCATACAATCCAATACGGTCAACCGCTTGTCCGTGATGGCCGGATCCAGGGTGAACCGGCCGGTCATTCTGACCGAATCACTGCCGGATGCCCAGGTGGGAGCCGAATACCGGACACAGATCGAAATGGAGGGGCAGGTCACGCCTTTACGCTTTGCCAATCCGGCTGCTTTATATACCGCTTCGTCGCTTGATGAATTCATACCAATGACCGGGGGAACCGTGGCACTCCAGAAACCTTTTGAGACCAGCAAGGTCATTGACCTCCCGTATGCCATGCCATTGTATGGGCAGACTTACGGTCAGGTGATTGTGCTCGACGATGGGGGTCTGATCATGGGGAACAGGCAGGTGATCTATCCTTACGCGATCGATAACCGCCTGCCTTTCTATCATAATTGCGGGATCTATCCTTTCTTCGGTACTCTGTATTATCCCCGGTCTTCCATGCAGGTAACGGTTGAACCGGAGCCGGATAAATTCATCGTACGCTGGAACGCGTCGCTCGATGCTGCGGGGAATTACCCGGTCACATTCGCCGCCGCAGTCTTTCCTGACGGCCGGATCCGTTTTTATTACGGTGAGATGAACCTCAATCCCGATGTTACATGGGTAGCCGGACTGTCGGCAGGGAATATGACCGATTTTACCCTGATGGACTACATATATACCGGACTGGCTGCGAACTCTGCCTGGCAGCTTCTCAAATACAACTGGCCCGACTGGCTCTCCCTGGGATCCGGCGGTGACCTGAGGGGCACACCGCCCTCCGAAGGCCGGTGGCAGGTACCGCTGCGCCTGACCGACGGTTACGGGATCAGCACGTCGGCGACGCTGACACTCCAAACCTCGGGTTTTTCAGGTGTCAGCACCCATGAAAGCCATGCCTCGGCAACCATTTATCCCAATCCTGTCACACAGACGGCCTGGCTGGATATCCGGCAGGCCCCGGCCGGTACTTTAAGCCTTGAAGTATTCGGCATCAACGGACAATTGAA
>CAZJNQ010000109.1:0-1085 GCA_964547475.1 uncultured Porphyromonadaceae bacterium | reverse complement strand
AGGCCTTCGGCCTGAATTAATTCAATGCGAAGCATTTATTCATCCGAGCATAGCGAGGATCATTCGTAAGCGAAGCTTACTATTTGCCGACCAACGGGAGGCTTATTCTATCGGTTGCCCCAGGTAGAATGTAACCTGGATCATGTGGGAGGTGAATCCGGCGGGCACTTTTGAGGTCAACGGGATCTCAAAGAGGTAGAAGATCTCCAGATTATCAAGCCGGATGCCGGCCTGAACCGTGAATCCTTCTTTCCAGCGATACCCCAGTCCGGTCTGCAGGATTTCCTTCAGAAGGAACGCAGTATGGATATCGAACCGGAAACCGGACTGAAAATTATACTTCCCAAGCAGCATGGCCTCGATCTTCATGTCGCGGTTGATGGGGAAAAAGTAACCCCCGTAGGCATAAACCGTAGAGGCCAGGTCGGGATTCAGGGAAGGGCCTTCATTTTCGGGGAACTTGTATTGTCCAAACCGGATGGCAGAACCCAGCAACTGGATCATGGACAGTCCGGCATATCCTTCTTTACCGTAATAGTGAACACCGGCATTGAAATCAACAAACAGGGCGGATTCGTTTGAACCGTTCAATTCCTCGTCGGGAGTGTTCGGATCGGGAAAGACCAGGTTGCCGGATTTATTCAGGCGGTACTGGTAAAACGTTGGAGCCAGACCGAATGCAAGCCTACCGTTCCGGGTTATCACATGATAGGCATAATCCAGGTGGATGCCGGTGTGGCTGACTGATCCGTAAGAATAGTTAAACAAGCCGCCTCCCAGGCCGACCTTCCCAAAGGAGTTTTTTCCCTTGTTCCTGAATCCCTGGGGCGTGAAGAACAAGCCCTTGGCTCTCAGCCGGGTGTGAAATGTGAGCGATTGGGCTGCCGGGGCTCCTTCCCAGCCGAGCCATTGCTGGTGGGTGTTGAAAGTCAGCGGAGCATACCGCTCCGTTCCTGCCACCGCCGGATTCAGCTGGTAAAGATTAAGGGAATAATGATCGGAAAGGGGGTGGATCTGGCAGACGGCTGAACGGAATGGTGACAATAACACTATAACGAGGCAAATGAGCGAAAAGGGTGTGATCA
>CAZJNQ010000108.1:2684-6225 GCA_964547475.1 uncultured Porphyromonadaceae bacterium | reverse complement strand
CGCGTAGCAGGATATGCAGGGTGGCATTCCCTTTATACAGGAAATCATCGTCTCCGCAATCGATATAGAACCGGACTTGTTCAATCTGATCCTTTGGCAGGTTCCTGACCAGGTCCAATACCGAGTTGTCCCTGTAATGCCCGGTCAGAAAAGTTTTGTCCTGGGTTTGACCGTACAGCCGGGTATACATTCCCGACCGGGCCGGAGTAGTTGCTATCATCTCTTCGTCGGTCCTGACGGCCGCGCTGAAGGCTGCGCAGGCGGCAAACAGCTCGGGATGTTTCAGGGATTGCAGCAGGGATCCGTATCCTCCCATGGACAGCCCGGAGATGCCCCTGAACTCTTTCAGGGGGCGTGTCCTGTAGGTCCTGTCAATGTACGGGATGAATTCCTCCACGAACATGTCTTCCCACCGTTCCGTACCATCTGCATTGTTGATGTACCAGGTGACCCCGCCGTCAGGCATCACGATGATAATGGGCGGGATCTCGCGCGAAGCGATGGCCCGGTCCGCAGCCAGATTGACCTCCCCAAACTGGATCCATCCCGATTCATTATCGGACAGGCCATGCAGAAGATACACCACGGGATACCGGCGTTGGCTGGTTTCATAACCAGGCGGAAGATAGATGGCATAGTTCACGTGCTTGCCCATGATCTGGCTGTTCATGTCTCTTCCTTCAATCACCTGGCCCACCGGACCGGAGAAGGAAGTCGAATTTTCCTGGGCTGATACGTTCAGAAATAATAGCCCAAGAAATAAAAAGCAGATAGTCAATGACTTGAATTTCATATTCTGTTGCATATTGATTACTTGAAGATATTGTTTTTGTGCGAGAAGAGTAAAAGGTGACGATTCTGGATTTCGGATTCTGGATCTTAGGAAATCTTAATCCGATATCCAATATCCGATATCCGACATCTAATATCTGATATCCAGCATCCGATATCCAATATCCGATATCATGCAAAACCCCAGACTTAAGTCTGGGGTTAGTCATAATTCAAATGCACTTATACCCCTACGCCCGTTAACTCTTCGCTGAGTTTCCAGAGTTTTTCCGCGACTTCAAGGTCGTAACTGGCTTTTGAAGAGGACCTGACTTTCATTTTGGAGAAATATTTTCCGGTTACGTCTTGCAGGTCCGGTGAAGTCGCCAGGTACACCGAAGTTTGAGCCCCCCGGGAGGGCGATATGCTGATCAATCCCGACAGTTTCATGATGAAATTCTGCCGGTCGCTGGTCCTGTCGACGGCAAACCGGGTCCTGACCACACCCGGATGCAGGCAATTGACCGTTACGCCAGAACCGTTGAGTTTGCGGGAAAGTTCATAGGTGAACAGTATGTTTGCCAGCTTGGATTGAAAATAGGATTTCCAGGGATCATAGAATTTTTCGAGGTTCAGGTCCCTGAAATGGATCCGGCCGGCAAAATGTCCCAGGGATGAAACGACAATGATACGCGAAGGCGCGCATTGGATCAGCAAATCGAGCAGAAGATTGGTCAGCAGGAAATGGCCCAGGTGGTTGACCCCAAGCTGATACTCGAAGCCATCAACTGTCTCCTCACGGTGACCGATGAAAATGCCGGCATTGTTGATCAGGACATCCAGCCTTTCATGTTTTTCCCGAAACCGGGCGGCAAATTCGCGTATGCTCCCCAAACTGGCCAGATCGCAAAGCATCAGGTCTACCATGGGATTCCCGCTTTGCTCCACTATCTCTTTCCGGGCTCTCTCTCCTTTTTCCGGATTCCTGACCGCCATAACCACCTGGGCTCCCATCCGCGCCAATTCGAGAGCGGTGGCTTTCCCGATCCCCGAGTTGGCTCCGGTTATCAGGACGACCTTGCTTTTCATGTATCCGTTTTGCATCAAACAGTCTGATGGAGGAAAGGGTTAAAGAGGTTGAGATGGTTTATTTTCTGAAAAGGTAAGAGAGTTTAAGAAAGAATCCCCTCTGCATTTCGATGGGCTGTTCATCTCCACCGACAAAGGGCTGGTCTTCCAGTAACTGGTCATACAGGGAACCATACCCCAGGTAGACAACGGTTCCGGGTATGTAGGTAAAGGAGACCAAAAAGTCGGTCAGGAGAGTTTTGCGGTACCCGTTATACTCAAGTATACCCCTGATAAACAGATATTTGTTAAACTGGTAGGTAACCAGCAACCGCTCGATCGGATAGGTATAGAGAAAATCGGAATCCTCGTACCGGGTAAAATCGCTGTAGGTGAAAGAAAAAGCAGTCTCGAACTTCGACCACGGCTTGATGCTGGCTGTTACCGAGGCACGGTTGCTGGTTCCCCCGAAAGGATCGGCCGCATAGTAGATCGCGTTCACCCTTCTGATGGTAATGTTTCCCGACAGCCAGTTCCAGTAACGCCCCTGCATGGCTGCATGAAATCCGTTGACGTTGAAGGTTTCACCCAGATAAACCTCGGTGGCCAGCGAATACTTGAACTTGACCTGCGTGGTACCCCCGATCCAGAACTGCAACGAGGCATAGTTCTGGGTTTCCCACAGGTTATAGAACCAATCATAGGTGGCCGAGCCAAAGAGCTCGAAATCATAGCGCCTGAATATCTGTGAGTTGGAATACAGCTTGGGCCTAAGATAGAGGGAAGCCTGACTGATCCCCGTCCGGGAAATGTAACCGGTTTCGACATGAAAATTCTTCCCGATATTCTTCAGTGAGATCCCGTATTCGAAATTGCGGGTTCCGGAATGGAGATAAAGGCACTCTGCCTGGCTGTTGTACCGGCCCGAATCATCCGAATATTGTGATCCGAACAGGTTGTATTCCAGCATCGTGGATTTTCCCAGGCGGATCTGGGCATCTGTTCCCAACACCCGGTTGCCGTTTCCGTTCGATTCCCTGCCGGTGTAAATCAGGCCCAGATACCCGTCATCCGTGAGGTTGTGCTTATACCGGAAGATCGGGAAATGGGCAAATTGCCTGGGAGCATCGTCTGAATCACGCGGAAGTTCGTCTGCCCCGTATAAAAGGGCAAGGGAATTCTTGGGATCCAGGTTTCCCGTGAATTTGACTCCTGCGATCGGATTGACGATTGTCCGCGTATAGACCAGGTAATACATCGGATCCGCCTGGGAGGTCTGTGTGGCCCCGATTTTGAATTTTTCCCGTCCTTCCAGAAAGAAAGGCCGTTTCTCAGGATAATAGAGCTGATAGCGGAAATTGACATCCACCTGCCCTGCATCGGCTTCAACCTGGCTGAAATCGGGATTGATGGCAGCATCCAGGACGAGGTCGGAAGTAATGCCGTATTTCAGCGTGAGACTCGGGTCGGGCCTCCGGATATCCTTGGCCAGCTTGGCCCCGTCGTAAGTGTCACGATATGTGTAGGTCAAGGCGGGAATGGCTTCAAACAGCGAATAATGCCTGACCCCTGAATAGTCAACGCGCAGCAATTGGGGCAGGAAATTAAAGCCCATGGACGGTTCCAGATGAGGGTAACCAACATGAATTCCCTCCCTGCTGATAAACCGCTCCAGGAGAACACCCATGCTGACCGGATCCTT
>CAZJNQ010000108.1:0-2584 GCA_964547475.1 uncultured Porphyromonadaceae bacterium | reverse complement strand
TCATCCCGTGCGGCTACATTGGCCTTGATCTTGTCCGGCTCCGGATCGAGGCATTCAAACGCAAAGTAAAGATTCTCCGCATCATAAGCCATCCAGGAGATCGTTAGCTGGGGCATGACCTTGCCGAAATCGGGAATGAATGAGGTGAAGTCCTGATAGGGCTTCGCCTGTTTCCAGCATTCGTCGGACAGCACTCCGTCTATCTTGGGAGGAGTGCCGGTTTTAAAGGCTTCGAGCACCGTTTGTGCCGTGGCACCATAAGGGAAAAACAGACAGAAAGACAGGTACAGGATCTGGAAGGTACGTTTTGTCATCGGTTGGGTTTTGCTTTCGGGTCGGGAAGGTATAAAAAAAGGGCGAATCCCGCCCGATCTGATTGATTGTTTTCATGGTGTTTTTGTATTTAATTATTAGTTATTCAGATATTTGATGTTTTTTCAGTCGCCATCCGGCTGAAGGACCCCACCAGCTGCAATTGGATCCGGCTGATGCGGAACCCTTCAATATCTTTTTCGCTGAAATACCGCTCCAGCAGGCGGTCGAGCTCCGGGTCAAAATAGTCCTCGATCCGGTCCGATCTTTCGCTGAACAGGTGATGGTGGTGATCTGCCACGGCATCATAACGCATCACATCGGATTCCGTCCTCACCCTCCTGACCAGCCCCCTGGCCGCAAAAGCTTCCAGGGTATTGTAGATAGTGGTCTGGGATATACCCGGGATGGACCGCGACACTTTATTAAATAATTCTTCGGCGGTGGGATGCCTGTGCGAGCCTAACAGGACTTTCAGCACAGCCATTTTTTTTTTGACGCGGCCAGATGCTCCTGTCTTCACCGGGTTTTCTAACTTTAATGCCACAACCGTCTAAGCATGGCCCAAACCATTAATGAAATCCGCAAATATCTGGGAAAGGCTTGTTAAACGTAGAATTGTCAAAATCAGCTATGCCTCGCGATAGAATCACCATTTCGGGAACCGGTTGTGCCTTGGCCGACTTCCTCTACAACCGGGTATCATTCACCGGCCCGGGTTTTAAAAAGTACCTGTCGGTGAAACCGGGTGATGGAGGCCTGAGCCCGGGGAAACTGGTGTTTACCGAAGAACTGGAGAAATTCGCCGGGAAGCCCTATCCTGAAATTGTCAGGGAAATTACGGGCGGCCGGCCTCCCGATGCTTTCAACGTTGGCGGTCCCTCGTTGGTATCTCTCATCCATGCTTCCCAGCTGCTGGACCGGCAGGAGCATGATGTCCGTTTTTTTGGCATTGCCGGCGCCGATGAAATAGCGGACAGGATCGCCGAAATCCTTGGCCGCACACCTTTGAACACACGTAATTACCTCCGTGAGCCCGGCAGGATAACCCCTTTTACTGATGTTTTATCGGACCCGGAGGGTGAGAACGGACACGGTGAACGAACCTTTATCAATAACATAGGAGCAGCCTGGGACTATTCACCTGAGCACCTGACTGATGACTTTTTTCGTTCTGACATAGTCTGCTTCGGTGGCACCGCCCTGGTTCCCCAAATCCATGATCATCTTTCGCCATTGCTGGAAAAGGCCAGGAACAGCGGCTGTATCACTTTGGTTAACACGGTCTTTGACTTCCGGAATGAAAAGGCGAATCCCGGACAGCCCTGGCCCCTTATCAGGCAAATGAAAGATTTCGGATTGATTGACCTGTTGGTCATGGACTCTACGGAAGCCCTTTGCATCAGCGGCCAGAAAACCCTTGAAGAGGCAGCCTCCTTTTTCACCTCCGCCGGTGTATCTTCTTTTGTGATTACCAACGGAGCACAGGACCTGATCGCCTGGTCAGGAGGAGGTTTATTCAAGAAAACCCTGCCGGTCAAACTGCCGGTCTCATTCAAGGTTACCCGGGAATTACGCTTGAATCCCGACCGGAAAGGCGATACCACCGGGTGTGGCGACAATTTTGCCGGAGGAGTCATAGCCTCCGTAGCATGGCAGCTCAAGGACAGGGAGAAAGGCAATCTCGACCTGGTTGAAGCCCTGTCGTGGGGGGTTGCTTCCGGGGGTTTTTGTTGCTTCACCGTCGGCGGTACTTTCCTGGAAAGGTTTCCTGGACAAAAGAAAGAAGCGGTTGACAGTTTGCGGAAAGAGTACCTGAACCAGATTGGCAACAAATGATCACATTCCAGCCGGATAAGATCGTCATTTTCGGTGCCGGCAAGATCGGAAGGTCATTCATCGGCCAGCTCTTCAGCCGGGGAGGCTATGAGGTGGTCTTTGTCGATATCAGCAAACCGGTCATCCGGGCTTTAAACAAACGGAAAAGCTATACGGTCATCATCAAATCGGACGTTGAGGAGGTGATGAATATCCTGAATGTCAGGGGAGTCCTTGCTCAGGAGGAGGAATCGGTCGCAAATGAGGTGGCTACCGCAGGCATCGTGGCGGTATCGGTGGGACAGAACGGCCTTGGCGGAATTTTTCCTTCTCTGGCCAGGGGATTGAAAAAGCGATTTGAAATGGATGACCACGCGGCCCTGGATATCATCCTGGCTGAGAATATGCGTGATGCGGATGAATACTTCCGCCGGGAATTGGCGAAGCTGATGCC
>CAZJNQ010000107.1:0-6297 GCA_964547475.1 uncultured Porphyromonadaceae bacterium | reverse complement strand
TCACGAGTCACGATTCACGAGTCACGAGTCACGAGTCACGAGTCACGATTCACGAGTCACGAGTCACGATTCACGAGTCACGAGTCACCTGCCCAACGTAAGGATTACGCATCTTCTCCCGCCCGATGGTGGTTGACGGGCCGTGGCCCGGAAACACCCGGGTGTTATCCGGCAGGGGGAACAGGCGTTCCGTGATACTTTTAATGATCACTCCGGAATCCCCGCCCGGAAGGTCGGACCTGCCGATGGAACCAGCAAAGAGTGTATCACCCGAAAAAAGCCACCCCAGGCTCCGGAGATAGAAAGCGGTCCCGCCGGGCGAATGCCCGGGTACCTGAATGACTTCGAGCTCGATTTCACCGCATCGGATAAGTTGCCCATCTTCCAGATATCCATCCGGCCCGGGAAGAGGGTCCGGAAAATCAAAACCGAAGACCCCGGCCTGATGCGGCGCGGACCCCAGGAGGGCCTGATCCTTCCGGTCTATCAGGAAGGGAACATTGTAACGCGATTTCACCATCCCAATCCCGAAAACATGGTCAAAATGGCCATGCGTATTGATGATATATTTAAGGTCAACGCCCTGCTGGTCGATGAAAGACGATAGTTGCGAGAATTCTTCTTGAGTCATGCAGGCGGGATCTATCAGGATCCCGTCTCCGCCAATCACATGGATAAGCCAGGTGTTGACCTGCAAAGGATTAAAAACAAACTGCTTAAGTTCGATCATTGCCCGATTTTTACAAACCTCCTCGTTCCAAGATCTGTATTTTCCCTGAATAACCGCAGTAAATATAAACCATCCGGCAATTGTGCGGTAGTTATCTTCAGGTCATGCCATCCGGAAATTTTCCCGGTTAAAGCCACCCTGCCGGCAGCCGACATTACTTCATATCCGCAGGTACCCTCAAGTCCCTGGCCGGCAGCAGGTATCACACAGATATAATCACCCGCCGGGTTAGGGACAAGATCAAACAGGGGTGTCGGATCATTCACGATTACGGGAGGGAGAAAGCGAAAGAACGACCAGGCCGGGAAGGCAGGCAGCGGACCGGGATCACCCAGGTTACCGGTTGGCGGACTTCTGTGCGGCAGAACATCCGCAGAAGCCAGCCAGGTGCCCAATGCAACCAGGCTGGAGTCGGCCCGGGTGAACTGACCGGCAATACCGGCCAGGGCTACCCTCAGCCATTTCTTTTCTTCAGCCCTGACGGGCTTGAGACAGGATGACAGGATGGCTGACCGGGCACAGGCAGGCAACCTCTCAAACCTGTCGAGCTTGTAAACAATATCCCGTTCCATCCAGTTAGCGGTATCCTTCTCTGCCAACCGGATATCATTGAGATAACTTCTCAACGGTTCCCAAGCGGGAATGTCTTCCGTATCTAGCAATTCGCTGTTCATGAACAGGTAAAAACCATGCTCCCGGTACAGACGGGAGGATGGATCCGGTTGCCCCCCGGCTATCAGGGGCAATTTCTCATTGTACCAGGCAAATCCCCCCAGCGGCCATTCCAGGGCGCTTTCCGCGGATCGGTCGGCAGTGATAAGGGAGCCGACTATTCCTGTCCCGTAAGCTGAATCGGGCATCAGCAAAAGGCGGATGCCGGTCCTGTCATATTCGTTGAAGCGGAACTGAGGGCCCAGCCTGGGCTCTGCGGTTTCGCCTCCTCCGGAATCAGCCCAGGCAAAAAGGTTGCCTTCAATAGCAGGAGGGCTCAATACCAGGTTGGCCACCGGAATATTCGACCAGGAATTCCCTGCAGCATAGCTGTTGTTATCTGAAGGACGGATCAGAAAAATACCGGCCATGTTGCCTCCCCCATACTCCGATTCAAAAACATTGGCCGTGGCCCTGAACAGGCCGGCATCTTCAAGCAGCAGTCCGAAGGTCGGTACATCATTGAACCTCTGGAGGCGCAATACATTGTCCTGGTACTCCTGATAGCCCCTCGTCCGGCTTCTGATTGCACAACGGTTGTGGATAAACCGGTTCCCGATGGCCGCCACCTCATTCCCGCTGTTGACGAGAATCCCTGTTGTCAGGTTTTCAAATTCAGATTCGGTCACTACCAGGGTGTCGCCGGCAAAATCAATGCCTGTACCTGATGTATCCGGATTAAAGAGAAAGGTTCCCGGTTCATTCCTCAGAGTGCATCCGGTCAACCTGAGTTTTACCCAATCCCGGGCATAGATAAAATCCACCGGCAGCAAGCCTTCCTCGTGATGGTTTATCAGCCGGGTGATTTCAAACGTGCTATTGTCAATTTCCTGAGACCCGCTTGTACCCGGATCCAGGACCAGGCACCGGATATTATTGCGGAACACGGCTCCGTCGAGGCTTAAGGCGGTTGCACTTCCGTATCGGATTGCCAGCCTGGCATTCTCGATCCGGCCGGCGTTTCCGATGCCAATCAGGCTCCTGCCTTCTTCACCGGTACCACCGGACCGTATGCCTTCCCATAAATCGCCGCAAAGGTTCCCGATGGTTCCTCCGTCAATATCGATCGAGGCTCCCGGATCCAGATGAATCACCCCGTCAGCAGGGACAGAAAGGTATCCATGGACCAGCAAACGGCCTCCGCTTTCAATCACCAAATCACCATGCAAATAGAGTGTATCGGAAACAATCATAACCTCACCGGTATGGATCCTGTGCGTGAACCCCTGAATCCGGAAACAGCTGTCATTGACAAGGACTTCGGATATGTTTCCCCTCTCCCCGTTCAGATAGGAGTGAATGATTCCGACCTGGCACCCGGATAAACCGTGACCATAATTCGGCCAGTAGTCCATCAGGTTATTCGAAGAGCCTTCCACCGGGCAGCCGTTGTCATCACAGAGGTCGCACTGGTCACCGCCGGGTCCACCCTGGAAGTTATGCGACAGGCCCAGGCAGTGGCCGGTCTCATGCAGCAGATTGCGCGCACACTCCTCAACAGCATCGTCATAGGGTGAATTCAGGTACTGCGCATAAAATCCGCGGACAGCAATGTATCCCTTGTCCCCGGTATTTTTCGAATAACCTCCCACCACGGGATGATTGCCCCCGATAAACACCGGCAGGGTCTGATGTTTTTGCAGATAGTTCAGATGGGTATCCCGGTCGATATAAACCGTTCTCATGTAATCCGCATCGATCTCATACGAACAGTCCCACGCATGGCTGTCGCGGTGGTAAAACACCGTGTCCAGCCTGATACGGACGCCCGCATCCCTGACGTAAGGCGAGATAACGGCAGGGGTAAGGGTGTCCAGGTTAGCCAGCTTATGATTGATCCAGAGCGCCAATCCGTTCAAAAAAGCAGCGTCCCGGCTTGAGTCGCGGCAGAAATTCCCTTGCCCCGAATCATCCTGAAAAACATGGAAAGCCATCCGGAGAGTCCTGACCTGGCTCCTGGCGGGAAATGCCAATAACGTCAAACTGGCAAGTGAAAAAAGGAAGCCGGCGTATTTTCCAACCTTCATGGCCCTTTTCAGCTATTTTTCTTCCAGGCCCGGTTTCATTGGCACAAACACAAAATGCCCGTGATGGGTCATCTGCCATTCCTGATCACCGGTCCGGATACAGCGGGTCATGACCTGGACGTCCCTCCGGCCGACCGGAGCCACCAGGATGCCGCCAACAGTAAGTTGCTGCTTCAAGGATTCAGGAATGCTTTCTACCGCCGCGGTGATCAGTATCCGGTCAAACGGAGCGTAAGAGGGAAGACCTGCATATCCGTCACCGTAAAAAAGCTTCACGTTGTAGCCCAGTTCTTTGAGCAGAACCTGTGCCTGCCGGTGGAGTTTAAGAATCCTCTCGACCGAATGAACCCTGGCTCCCAGTTCTGACAGGACGGCTGCCTGGTAGCCAGAGCCGGTACCCACTTCCAATACCTTCTGGAAAGTCTGGAGTTCCAATAGTTCAGTTTGATAGGCAACGGTATAAGGCTGTGAGATGGTCTGACCGGAAGAGATTGGAAAGGCCTGGTCCTGGTAGGCAAACTGCAGAAAGCCCGAATCCATGAAAGCATGCCGGGGTACACGCATCAGTGCATCCAGGACTCTCTGGTCACCGATGCCTTTCGCCCTGACCTGATCAACCAGTTTCCGGCGCAAGCCCTGATGTCGAAAGCTGTCTTCGATCATCACAAATCTATTAACTTTGTGACCTGTAATATCAGAATAATTTAGTTATGCGTAAAATCAGGATAAGCCTATCGGTAACCACCCTTGCCGTATTCCTTATTTCCTGTAACCTCATCAACCCTCCTGAGGAGATTCCGGCCCTGATCAGGATTGATACCATTCTGGTCAGGGTTAACCAGTTTGACCAGGGATCAGCCAGCCACCAGATGAACAATGTATGGATCAGCGTCGGCGGGACCAACCTCGGGGTTTATGAGTTGCCTGCCCTCATTCCCTGTCTCGAGACAGGGCCGCAATGGATATACATTCGACCGGGCGTGAAGCTGAATGGAATAGCTGCATCCCGCACCGCTTACAGTTTCTTTGAGCCCTTTGAGATAAAGGACTACAACCTTGAACCCGGTGTTATCGCAATTATAACGCCCACAACCACATACAAGGACGAATGCCTGTTTCCATGGATGGAGGATTTCGAGGATGCCGGTTTGACTTTCAATTATCCTAACTATTCTGATACGATTTTCAGGAATCAGGCTGACACCGTGAAGGAAGGCCGTTTTTCCGGAGGGATCTATTTGGATAAAAACAATCCCTATTTTGAAGCCAACAGTTCCGAGGATTTTGTCCTGCCCAGAACCGGCACCCAGATCCTTCTCGAATTCGATTACCTGAACAATCTCGGATTTGAAGTCGGGACCTATGCCATCGAGGATGAGGTGGCCACGTGGTACAGCCTGGTTTATGTGAAGCCGGCCGATCGATGGAAACGGATGTATGTCGACGTCCACAGCACCGTCCTGGATCAAATCTCCGCTGACCTGTTCAGGATGGGTTTCAGGGCGGCCTGGGATTCCACCGGCCGGGCCACCCAGGGGGTCATCATGGATAATATCAAGTTAATTCATTTTTAATGAACCGGCGTAGGCAGCTTGTCAAATACCTGATTTCCGACCTGCTGGCTGCAGGGACCAGCTGGACCCTGTTCTATATTTTCCGGAAGGTCTATATTGAAACCAAGAAATTCGGTTATCCCATACCGGTCGAATTGAACAGCTCCTTCTGGATCGGGTTGCTGACCCTGCCTTTCCTGTGGATCCTGTTTTACTACATCACAGGCTATTATAAGGACTTGTTCAGGAAATCCCGGCTCAGCGAACTGGGCCAGACCCTGACCACCACTTTTATCGGTGTGCTGGTCATATTCTTTGCGCTGATCCTCAATGATACGGTCAAGACCTATACCAATTACTATCTCTCTTTCCTGGTGTTGTTCCTGCTGCATTTCATGCTGACTTATGTACCCAGGCTGATATTCACCACCAGTTCGGCCCACCGGATCCATAACAGGATCATCGGTTTTCCCACCCTGCTGATCGGATCGGGCAAGCGGGCCCGTGAACTTTACACGGAAATGGAGAACCAGCCCCGGTCCACCGGGAATAAATTCATAGGCTTCGTAAGCGCCAGTCACCATGACGATTGCCAGATGGACCAATTCCTGCCTCATCTTGGTGGATTGAAGGACCTGCAGAAAGTCATCGCGGAAAATCATATCGACGAAGTGATCATTGCCATTGAGAGCTCTGAGCACGAGCTGCTGAAAAAGATCATCAACAAGCTGGAATACAAGAAGCTGACCATCAAGGTTACTCCGGATATGTATGATATCCTGACCGGGATGGTCAAGATGTCGTCCATCATCGGCACACCGCTAATCCAGATCAGTCATGACCTGATGCCGCCCTGGGAAGAGAACCTGAAGCGCATCCTTGATGTGGTGGTATCCTTGCTTGTGCTTGTTCTGATGAGTCCGCTCTATCTTATACTGGCCCTGAGTGTTAGGATCTCATCTCCGGGCCCGGTCATATACAGTCATGAACGGATTGGACGTTACGGCAAGCCGTTCACCATTTATAAATTCCGTTCCATGATCCGGGATGCCGAAAACAACGGACCGGCCCTGAGTTCAAGGAATGACAGCCGGATAACCGGTTTCGGTTCCTTTTTGAGAAAGACCCGGATGGATGAACTTCCGCAGTTTTACAATGTTTTGAAGGGTGACATGTCGCTGGTCGGTCCCAGGCCCGAACGGCAGTATTTCATTGACCAGATCGTAAAAAAAGCCCCTCATTTCAATCACCTTCAGAAGGTCAAGCCGGGCATCAC
>CAZJNQ010000106.1:0-6340 GCA_964547475.1 uncultured Porphyromonadaceae bacterium | reverse complement strand
GAATTGCCCAGGAATTTCAGGATTCCGGTGGTATACAGGTTGATGCCCCTCTCGAGTGCATTCCTGGGTATTTTCGTGTTTTCGTAGGTATAAAAATCGGATTTTATGCCGGAGGTTTTCTGAAGGTTCCTGAGAATCTCCCGGCCTTTCCACATTTTTTGTATCGTAAAGGGGCTCAATAGATTATAGTTGATCTTATCGAGCTGGTCGGGGTCTTTTCTGCGGTCGCGTTTCGGCCATTTCTGGGCATCCCGGACTGTTCCGACCGAACGGAGGTTGATGGCCGGTGAGAGGATGCTCTCGTCGTTGCTTTCGACCAGGTAGGAAAAAGGCAGGTCTGAGGTATCCGAATTTTTGTAATGCCGGCCCATGACCAGGGTAAAGGGACCCACCTTGCTGGGCCAGAGCATATAGGAATCGCTCGTGGTCTTGGAGCCTCGCTCGACGATCCCCTGATGGATCGGTCCGAGCTTATACATGTGGTTGCTCTGGTTGGAACCCGATCCCGCATTCAGGAAGGAAAAATAAGCAGCGATCAGGAGGGTGGATTTATGGTGCGTGACCGTGTAAGGCCCCGCAAAGATTGAGCAGGCTTCGCCATGAAAACCGGCACAGTTGGCAAAAAACAGGGAGTTCTCTGCAGAATACTGCTTACCCAGTTCAACACCCTGACCCACAAAACATTTATCGAGGAACACGTAATCGCTGACAATGGAACCCGATGAGACAATGAAGTTTCGGGCGCTGACCCCCGTGCCAATGCGGACCGGATCAGCCGGGCAGGAATTGATGCTGCCCTCTTCCAAGATGTTGGCTCCGTCAATCACTGCCGATTCACCGATCCTCACATTCCTGATAATATGGGTATATGACAGGATGGCCCCGTCGCCGATGGTTCCGTAACCGTGATCACAGCCATCGGCATGATCATCGATCATCCGGGTGAGCTTTTCGATCACGGACGGCCGGTGGCGGTACAGAGCGAGGATATAGGCCAGGTGGGCCGACAGGCGGTCAAACATCGGCACTTCCCGGCCCCCTGCCTCATTCAGCACTGAAATCCGGCATCCGTTCCCAAACCGGGTTGGAGCTTCATAAACCAGCCGGTCGACATGGGTAATGATCACGTTGTCGCCAATGTGATAATTGGCTATCATCTCGCAGGGTCCATTGATATAAGCGTCGTCCCCGACTGTGCAATTGTAGAGGGTTGCATTGCTGATGGAGGCGGGCAGCTTCAAACCACCGGGGAAGTCGACCATTCCATGAAAGGCACCGAGCCTGACCGGTCCATAGAACCTGACTCCTTTGATCCTGAGGGAATCGAATCCGGGCCTGACCTGGACATTGCCCCAATCATCTGCCTGGCATCCCTGCATTTCCAGGTTCCCGATCTCCGATTGGGTCAGCGGTCGAAAATCATTGCTTTTCATATCAGGTTATTCAACAGTGACGGATTTAGCAAGGTTACGCGGCTGATCCACGTCGCATCCTCTCAAAACGGCAATATGATAGGCGAGCAACTGGAGCGGGACCACTGACAGTAAGACCGAAAAGGCCGGCAGCGAATCCGGAATCTCTATCACATGATCAGCCAGGCGGGAGATCTCCCGGTCCCCTTCCGAAACAATGGCAATGACTTTCCCGCGGCGGGCCTTGATCTCCTGCACATTGCTCACCACCTTGTCCAGGGTCTGATCGCGGGCGGCTACGACGACAACCGGCATGTTTTCGTCGATCAGGGCAATCGGCCCGTGCTTCATTTCCGCAGCCGGATAGCCTTCGGCATGGATATAACTGATTTCCTTGAGCTTAAGAGCCCCCTCCAGGGCTACCGGGAAAAAGACTCCCCTTCCCAGGTATATGGCATTGGTTGAAAGCTGGTATTTATCGGCCAGTTCATGGATCAAGGGATCTTTTTCCAGGGTTTTCCGGAGTTTCTGGGGTATTTCGATCAGTTCGGAGATCAGCTCCTCATATCTTTCCTGACTGAGGGTGCCGTTGTTCCTTCCGGTGATCAGGGCCATCATGATCAGCACCGTGACCTGGGCAGTGAAAGCTTTGGTGCTGGCGACACCTATTTCAGGCCCGGCATGGGTATAAACACCGGCATGCGTTTCCCTTGCGATGGAAGATCCCACAACATTGCAGATACCCAGGACCGTTCCTCCCCGTTCCTTTGCCAGCCTGACGGCAGCGAGGGTGTCAGCCGTTTCACCGCTCTGGCTGATGGCCAGAATGATATCATCCGGATGGAGAATCGGGTTCCGGTACCGGAATTCCGAACTGTATTCGACCTCCACGGGCACCCTGGCCAGCTCCTCAAAAAAATATTCCCCGACCAGCCCTGCGTGCCAGGAGGTTCCACAGGCCGTGATAATGATCCTTTTGGCAGCGTAAAGTTTGGGAAGCACCTCGAGCAGGCCGCCCAGCTGAATGCCCGACCGGTCGGGAAGCACCCTTCCCCTGAACGTATCCTGAATGGAACGGGGCTGCTCGAATATCTCCTTGAGCATGAAATGCGGGTAACCTTCCTTGTCGATCTCCCCGATCGAAAGGTCGAGTTCCCGGATTTCCGGCTTCTGGGGCACGTTGCGCAGGTTCCGAAGGAGAAGCTGGTCGCGGCTGATAATCGCGAAATCCTCATCATTCATGTAAATGACGTTCTGGGTATGTTCGACCAGCGGGGTGGCGTCCGAGGCCAGGAAATATTCTCCCTGGCCCACGCCGATTACCAGCGGGCTGCCCTTGCGCGCGGCAAACAGCTTGTCAGGTTCTTCCGCGCAGGCCACCACGATGCCATAGGCACCCTCGACCTTGTGCAGGGCCATCAGGATAGCCAGTTCGGCCGAAAGGTCCCCCTCAAGATAGAGGTGCTCGATCAGGTTGACAAGGACTTCGGTATCGGTTTCGCTGCTGAACCGGACTCCCCGTGATTTGAGGTGCAGTTTGACGGAAGCATAATTTTCGATTATCCCGTTATGCACGAGGGTGAAATGTCCATGGCAGGAAACCTGCGGATGGGCATTGACCTCATTGGGCTCTCCGTGAGTGGCCCAGCGCGTATGCCCCATGCCGGCAGTTCCCGATTTGGGTTTTGAGAGTCCTATCTTCTCAAGATCAGCAACCCTGCCCTTGCACTTCTGGATATTAAAGCCACCGTCAACCAGGGCTATCCCGGCCGAGTCATAACCCCGGTATTCGAGTCTCTTCAGCCCGTTGATTAAGATCGGATAGGCCTGCTTCGAGCCGATATATCCAACTATTCCGCACATAACAGATAGGCAGATCAGGTTTTGGATCCGCTAAATTAATGGGTTCCCGATCAATCTGCAAAAGAACGAAATGAATATCAAACTAATGCAGAGGGGTATAGGTAATTCTCAATCTCATTCCTTCCGGGCCGTTCTTCAGGAGCAGCCGGGCGGCGCTGGTCCGCTCCTCCGAGAGCACCAGGAACAACCCGTTGTTGTCCACCCGCTGGGCGGTATCCGGATGCACCAGCGTCTGAAGATGGCGGCCGATATTGAAACTGTAAGTTCCGGCCGTTTTATCAAAGGTTCCGCCGTAATAATCTTCTCCCACCGAAAGATCGTCAATGAACTGATTGGTCCCGTCAGGCCTGGCATTGAACACGCGCAGGGAAAGAGGCCGGGCAAAAAAGCCTGCGGTAGGATCATCGGCGATGGAGAATACGAGTTCCGCCTTATTGATGGCAACACCCGATTCCGCCAGGGAAAGGATCTCATCCGGGAGTTCCAGCTTCACGTGGGCGCGGGTACCCGACATTCCGTGCAGGAAAACCTCAGGATGCGCGTAGAGGGAATCGTTGATCAGACCTGGCAGCGACGAAGCCGAATAATCGTGTTCGAACAGGTTG
Source organism: uncultured Porphyromonadaceae bacterium (assembly GCA_964547475.1). GTDB lineage: Bacteria > Bacteroidota > Bacteroidia > Bacteroidales > UBA12481 > UBA12481. Next base: position 2,460 of record CAZJNQ010000106.1, on the reverse strand, counting down.
ATCCAGGTACAGTTGCTGTTGATGATCACCTCATAGGAAAGGGAATCGCTGTCGGCATTGTGGTAATAGAGGGTGAATCTTGATCCTCCCCCGGTAAAATTGTAGGAGATGACCGAACCGCCCTGTTCGACCGGAAGGGCCTGGATAAAAAGCCCCTTGAAAAAGGTCAGCCAGGTGGTATTGTCGGTCAGGTAGGAAGTATCGGCATCCAGGATTTTCTGGCCAAAACTGTCGGACAGCCGGATGAGAACCGAATCCTGCCCGGGAAGCGGCTGATAGGAGAATATTCCGATGGGGGAAGCCGGGTCATAAAACCCGCTGATATCCAGGTTGGAGTAATAGGTGGAATCAACATAAAGATCCTGGGTCAGCTCATAAATACGGATATCCTGCCGGGTAGTGGTATCTCCATACCAGGAAAGGTATTTCATGAGCAGGACGGTTGAATCGATAACGGCGGCCTCGCCGAATTCCACGTCATTGGACGACAGCCTGAATTGCGACAGGAGATGGGCGGTTGACCGTCCGAAAACGGGATCATTCATGCATCCCAGCAAGGAGGCGGATCGTTTCTCAGAGGTCAGGGAATCCTGGCGGAGGGTGGTTGCGGTGATCACGGCCGAGGAATCAACGACATAATGAAACCGCTCACCGGGCGTAATAAAATCCAGCCCTACTTCCTCGCTGTTGTTGCATGAGGTAAACAGTGCCAAAAAAAAGCCACCGGCCAGAATTCCGCAGGCGGCCTTGCCAAACTTCATTTTAGTCATCTGACAGTGTCAATATTAAATCAAACCCCCAAAACGTCCTGGTAAAAATCAGAATATGCCTCGATATAATTATCAGGATCCTGATATTCCAGAACCGGCTTGCCTGATTTTTTCAGGAACCGGTCAATCTCCGCATCAATCGTCCGGCTGCCCAGAATGACAGCATCTGAATTACTGACTGCCATCTGGCTGATATGAACAAAATCAGGCACTGATATAACGTCGACATCCTCCGGTTTAATGCCAGGCATCATCAACTTTTCTTTAAACGATTGGTTCAGAGTGGATTTAAAACCATCCTGATATAGGGAACAGACCACTTTGGTGTGGCCGAACAAGGGGTCATCATAAAAGACCTTTTTGATGTACAGCGGAATGATCGAGGTGAACCAGCCGTGGCAATGGACCAGGTCGGGGGTCCAGCGCAGTTTCCTGACCGTTTCAAGGACCCCGCGGGCAAAAAAGATGGCACGTTCGTCGTTATCGGGAAAACCCACTCCGTTGTCGTCCGTCATGGTGGCTTTCCGCTGGAAATAATCGTCGTTGTCAATGAAATAGACTTGCATGCGGGCTGCCTGAATGGAGGCTACTTTTATGATCAGGGGATGATCTGTATCATTGATTATCAGATTCATGCCTGAAAGGCGAATGACTTCGTGCAACTGGTTCCGGCGTTCATTGACCAAGCCAAAACGAGGCATAAAGGTTCGGATTTCCCGTCCGCGCTCCTGAATACCCTGAGGAAGGTGGCGGCTGATCATGGCCATTTCAGATTCAGGCAGGTAGGGCGTAATTTCCTGGGAGATGTAAAGAACCCTGGGCTTTTTCATCCTATCGGATTTTTCCGTTGTGAATGCAAAAGTACTAAAAATAAGTGTAACTCTCAACTTATTAACAATTCCGGCGGGTTATGAACACCTGATTGCCTATTTTAGCACCGGTTCAGATTCATCTCCAGACGATGAAAATTCTTAAAACCATCTCCGGAGCGCGGGAACACATTGGATCCCTGACGCAAGGCCTTGAAGGCCCGGGATTTGTTCCTACCATGGGAGCCCTCCATGAGGGGCATCTGTCACTGGTCAGAAGGTCGGTAGAGGAGAACCGGCTGGCGGGGGTCAGTATTTTCGTCAATCCGATCCAGTTTAATAACCTATGCGACCTGGAACAGTATCCCAGGACCCTGGATGAAGATCTTGGCAAGCTGGCATCGGTGCTGCGCCCTGATGATTTCGTTTTCATCCCGGCTGTCGAGGAGATGTACCCCACACCCGTGAACCGTGTATATGATTTCGGAAATCTGGGCCAGGTGATGGAAGGTCGCTTCCGGCCGGGGCATTTCAACGGGGTTGGCATTGTGGTCGACCGCCTGTTCCGGATTGTCAGGCCGGGAAGGGCTTATTTCGGTGAGAAAGATTTTCAGCAAATGACAGTGATCCGGAAACTCATGGAAATCGAGAAACTTCCGGTCGAGATCATTCCCTGTGCGATCATCCGGGAGCCTGACGGGCTGGCCATGAGCTCAAGGAATGTCAGGCTGACAGCCGGTCACCGGAAAGCAGCCCCGGTCATTTACCAAGCCCTGCGCGAAGCAAGACAGGAATATGCGCATAAACCTCCCGGTTTGCTAAAGGAACAGATCCGCAACCGGATTGACTCAACCGGCCTGCTCGTCACCGAATACGTTGAG
>CAZJNQ010000105.1:0-6495 GCA_964547475.1 uncultured Porphyromonadaceae bacterium | reverse complement strand
GAAAGTGGGGAAACTTAATTGCGAAAATGTGGGGAAAGTTATTTTCCATTCACAGCAAGCCGGACGGGTGTTCGGCTTAGCTTGTGATCCAGCAGGGATTTTGCCGGAATGCACAGATCCTTCATTTTTATTGGGGTTTTGAGTTATTGAATAATCTTGGATGCGTTCTGGATGCGTTCGATTCGTTCGGGTACGTTTTTAGTGACTCTAAGCGATTATAAACTTTCCATCCTATTTGCTTCATATTCTGTCTATTCGTTCAGATATTTGGTTGGTTCCGGATTTCCTTAACCAAATTTCAGTGGCGGTTTCCCGGAGTTTTTTCACTTAATCCTTAGAATTCAATTGATTAGTTGACAATCGCTCTAAAACATTCGTATATTTCTCGAGCAATAGCGTGTACTTATCATTGATATCCTGAAGTTTAGCTTCTAATGTCGAGGTGTCTTCCATCTTACCGATAGCCGCCCCACGGTAGGCTGCAAAGAGGTCAAACTCCAGGACCTCACTCATCTTTTCGGCCAGTTCAAAGTCGATACTTTTTCGGTTCTCGAGGGAGTCGATATTCTGCGGGCTGCAACCCAGCTTCCTGGCTAAAGCCGATTTGCTCAGGTTGAGCCGGATCCTTCTCTCCTTGATAATCTGTCCTACCTTCTTCTTCATATATTATTGAAAATTAAGACTTTCATAATTGTGGAAATTGTTGATAAGTGACCGTGGATAACTTTTACGAGTCCCACTGAGAGATTTTCATCCTCATATTCAGGGCATACCCTTGTCTTATTTTTTGTAACTGCTACGGCCATTATTTGCAGTTCCGAAAGTGAAATTCAATTACTATCCTTGTCGTCCACTATAAACAAAGTAAAGACTTTCATTATTTACGCTAAAGTTACACAATTTTCATTCAATACCTATAAAATATGGACGAATTTGAATTATTCCAGCTAAGAAGCCTGTTGCCAAGGGGATACAGGGCTAAGATTAAGAAGGCTACCAATTTTTCTTACAGTTATATAGATCAGGTCATGGCTGGGGCTAGGCGAAATGACCAAATTATTGAGATGGCTCTGGAGCTCTTGCAGGCGGATATGGTCTCGAAGAAATCCAGATCCACCAGATTAAGACAGATCCTGGACCTGGCTAAATAGGAACAGACAAGTTACTACCCTTCGCCCCACCTCAAATTCACCAAAGATGATAGATCCGACCTCAGCCTTGCTTAACAAGGAATCCAATACCCGAAGTCTAGAATATATATTGCGTGCACTCAAGGAATACTCCCGCTTCCTAAAAAGAGCCGAGAATTCGCGCTTGCTTACAGCCATCGATCCCATAAGCCTGGAAGATGATCACCAATACACCGAGCAGCTCATCCATGACATCAATTTCGTTTTGGATAACCGCCGGTATGAGGAGCCCCTGTTCAATCACACCCATCACACTCCCAGACCACCACAAAAGAATCAATGATACCACAGTCCACCATCGACCAGTTAATCAGCCTGCCGATCACCGAGGTAATCGGTAAGTATATTAATATTAGGAAGACTGGCGTCACCTGGGAGGCCTGTTGCCCGTTCCACCAGGAAAAGTCCCCCAGCTTCAAGGTTTTTCCGAAAACCAATACTTATAAGTGCTTTGGTTGTGGGGCAGGGGGGAACAGCATCGGTTTCGTGATGGCTAAGGAAAACCTCCCTTTCCCCGAGGCTGCCCGGAAGCTGGCTGCCGCCCATGGGATCGCCATTCAGGACGAATCTCTGACCGATGATCAGAAGATCCGAAACCAGCATCAGGAATCCCTCTTTGTGGTGAATTCCCATGCCGGCGCTTTTTTCAAACAGGTCCTTCACCGACCGGAGAACAAGGCTGCGATGGACTATGCTTTGAGCCGCTGGTCGCTGGAAACCATTGAGCGTTTTGAGATCGGCTACGCACCGGATTCCTGGAGCAGCCTACTGGATCATGCCCGGAAAGCCGGAATCAAAACCGAGATCCTTCTGGAGGCAGGACTCATTAAGGAAAGCACCAAATCGGATGGCAAGCTATACGATTTCTTCCGCAACCGCCTGGTCATTCCCTTGCATGACAAATACGGCCGGATCATCGGTTTTACCGCCCGGGCACTGGCCGCAGATCAAAAGCCCAAATACCTCAACACCCCGGAAACGGCCGTGTTCCATAAAGGCAAAACCCTGTTCGGATTGAGCTGGGCCCTCGGCTCGATCAAGGAAAATGGCAGTGTGTATCTGGTCGAAGGCAATGCCGACGTGATCCGGCTGCATGAGCTCGGCATTCATGAAACCGTCGGTAGCTCGGGTACAGCGCTCACGCTGGATCAGGTCCGGGAGATCCAGAAATATTGCAGCAGCATCACCCTAATCGGTGACACGGATCAGGCCGGGAAAAATGCTGTGGACCGATCAGCCAGACTGATTATCGGAGAAGGCATGAACTGCAACGTGGTCCGGCTTCCGGAAGAAAAGGGCCAAAAGCACGATCCGGACAGTTTCTTCTCGGATCCGGATCAATTCAACGAGTATGTCCGGGAGAACCTCCGGGATTACATTATCGATCTCTGTTATGCCTGGCAGGAAAAGGCCAAGGCCACCGATTACAAAATGCGGGCGATTGAAGAAATCTCCCGGTTGATCAGTCATTTCAACGCCAAAACCCAGACCGTCTATGTCGAGCAAGTGAGCAAGATCATCAAGCCTAAGAAGGCCTGGCTCGACCAGCTCAAGGAACTGGCCAAGGAATCCACGGCCGACCTCAAGGATGACGACATTCATAAACGCATCCCCTCCCATGTTAAGCTGACCGACTGGGACCGGTTTGGCTTTTACGAAGACAAGAACTGTTATTATTTCAATACCAAGCAGGGGATTGTAAGGGGATGCAACTTCTCACTGAAGCCCCTGTTCCACATCAAATCCGTGCAGAACGCCAAGCGGCTTTTCCGGATCACCAATGAACACGGAGCCTCGGAAGTCATTGAACTGGCCCAGCGGGACCTGGTTTCACTGGCCCGATTCAAGGAATGCGTCGAGAGCCTGGGCAACTTCCTGTGGGAGGCCTCGGAATCCGAACTCAATAAGCTGAAAAGGTTCCTCTATGAAGAAACCCAGTCGTGCGTGGAGATCACCCAGCTGGGGTGGCACAAGGACCAGTTCTATGCCTGGGGAAACGGGATATACAACTCGGAATTCACCAAGGTGGATGATAACGGCATTGTCCGGCACGGGGAACTGAACTATTACCTGCCAGCGTTCTCCAAAATCTACGCCGGAGAATTCGGCCTTTTCATGAACGAGCGGCAGTTCATTCACCGCCCGGGAAATCCCATTACCCTTAAATCCTATTCTCAAAAACTCATCGGGGTATTCGGATCCAATGCCTCCATAGCGCTCTGCTTTTACCTGGCCAGCCTGTTCCGGGATGCCATTGTCGGAAGGTTTACCTTCTTTCCGATCCTGGACCTGTTCGGTCCTAAGGGTGCCGGCAAAACGGAACTGGCCGTCTCATTGATGAGCTTTTTTGGCAAACAGGGTAAAGGCCCGAACATCAATAATACCTCGAAAGCCGCCCTGGCAGATCACGTGGCCGCCGTTGCGAACGCATGCGTTCACATCGATGAGTACAAGAACAACATCGAGCCCGAGAAGATCGAGTTCCTAAAAGGGCTCTGGGACGGAACGGGGCGAACCCGGATGAATATGGACAAGGATAAAAAGAAGGAGACCACGGCAGTCGATTGCGGGATCATCCTTTCGGGCCAGGAGATGCCCACGGCTGACATCGCCCTTTTTTCCAGGCTGGTTTACCTGACCTTCGCCACCACCGAATACGATGATGCCGCCAAGGCCCGGTTCAACGAACTCAAACAGATCGAAAAGCAGGGCAACACCCATATCACAAACGAAATCCTGTCTCACCGTAGCCACTTTCTGGCCAATTACTCGGATAGCTATGACCAGGTCGCCATGGACCTGAACCGAGCCCTTGGGGATGCCGTCATCGAGGACCGCATCTTTCGGAACTGGCTGCTGATCCTGGCTTCGTTTCATGTGCTCCGGGATAAGATCCAGGTAGCTTTTACCTATGAGGAGCTGATCCTGCAGTCAGCTTCCCAGATCCAGGTGCAGAACTCGGAAACCAAACGATCGGGTGAGGTCTCGGGATTCTGGAAGATGGTAGAATTCCTGTACGCGGATGGACTCATTGAGCAGGGCATCGATTTTAAGGTGGAATGCCTGGGGATGCTGGAAACGGACAAGCGATCCGTCCAGTTCGGAATTCCGACCAATGTGTTGTTCGTTCAGATGTCCCGGATCTTCCTTTTGTACCGGAAACATGGGAAACTAGCCGGGGAAAAGGTGCTGCCGGTAGATTCCATCGATTATTATCTCCGCACTGACAAGCGTTACCTGGGCAAGAAACGGACCCGGTTCCGGTTCATCGATCCCACTCCGGGCAACGAGGGAATTTATCAAACCAAGCCCCAGTGGGCCTATTGTTTCGAATACGACCGGCTCGAAATCACCCTCCATACCGAGAACGATAAAGAGGAATCCTCCATTAAGTCGGTGCCCGAAGAAAAGACCCTGCCTTTTTAGTCCAGGACAATAAAACACAATTGCTTTCAGGTAACAACAAAACACCCCTACACAGTTGGAACAGATGGAACAGCCGAAGAAACAGATGGTTACAGCGATTTTGCCTTGGAACAATCCGACACAGCTTGGAACAGTTTGGAACAGTCTGGAACAATTGGAACGCTTTTGGAACAGTATTTTTTAAGTTAAAACAGTATATATAAGTTAGTTAAGAGTTGCTGTTCCGCTGTTCCAAGAATTCCGCCACCTATGTCCGCACTCAGAGAAAAACGAAAAAAATGATGGATTACATCGATCAGGTATATGTTGACCTGCGGCAACGGGAGCCGAGCCGGTATCCGCTCGGCCGGCTTCGGGAGAGGGAACGGTTCATCGAGGCGGTCAAGGAGCTTATGGACGGGCAGTGGCTGACGGAGCTTTATTTCACGGAAGACTACCAGACCCTGGTCATACAGGTACCCCTGGAGCAGTTCCATGAAATCAAAAGGAAATCCAAAGTCCGGCAGAAAAGGAAAGATGAAAAAGATAAGGATTCGGTACCCAACCGAAAGTAATAGTAGAACAAACTTAGAGCAATAACATGAAAATGAACCTGGTCACCAAAATCCTGAGCTTTAATCCCACGAACCTGGTTAATCCCTCACTTCGAAGACGAAGCCTGCTTCGAAATCCCGATGTGGTCTCCATGCTGCGAACTGCCTACGCCTGGGGGAAGAACAGCGAGGTCAACAAGCTGTATGGCAACTCTCCGGAATCCGATCCCTTTACCCTGGAAAACTTGCTGGAGGAGCTAAAGAAATAATCAATGAATAACTTGTAATATAACTACTAATAGCTTTATATTAGACACGCATCCTGTCGACAAAATACTTGCGCAATACACATGAGAACAGACTTTTCCATACAAATCCCCTGTAAGCCCTATGTCAAGCACTATTTGAATCAAAGCTTCGGTAGTCCGGTGAACCTTTACCAGGTTGACAATCCGTTCTTGCCGCTCCTGAAACTGTTGCTCAGCAACCAGAAGAAAGACAAATACCCTTCCCGGAAACTCAGTGCACAGATCTATTCCCAGTCGGTTTCGATCCTGCTTTCGGAGGATGACTTTCTGAGGGTCGGTTTTGACCTCTCCCGGATCGGGGCTATCGTGTTCAACAAAGAAGTGGAGCGCTCCTTCAAACACATGATGCACGTGATTGTGGCCATTAACTTCACCTTTTACGGGAATCTGGAAACGGCCATTGACCGGTTCACTCTCGATTTCGATATCCCGGAAGATACCTGGCCCCACGAATCCATCCGGAAGGACTTCATGCGGCATGCCTCGGTCCACCGGTTCAATTTCAAAAACACCATTTCTGAAAATTTAACCAAAGTTTTTCTGACCCAGCTGTCCGAAATTGGGACACTTGGGATTTTAACCCTAAAAGAGTATGAACGCAACACCCAAAAGCAACAACAACCTCGGGGGGATAGCCAAAGTATGGGCTATACCATCCTCTCGGGTGGAAATCCTGAGTCAGCCGGTCAAACCAAATAAGTATGAGTTGCCGGAAGAATTTGTCACGGACAGCCTGGAGCTCTTGCCGGTTTTCCAATCAGGACGGCTTCAGGAGTCCACCAAAACCGAGGCAGGGGGACTCTATTATGAATCAGTTGTTTCCGTAACCCTGGCCAAGGATCAGCCGGATCTTCAGGGATACCTTCAGGATTTGATCGACAGGCCTTGGTCGATTCTTTCCCTGGACCAGAACGGCCTGTTCCGGTTGACGGGCAGCCGGGAGTATCCCCTTCGCTCTACCCTGGCCAAAAACACCGGGGCGGAAATTTCAGACCTGAACCATGTGAGGGTGGAATTCTCGGGCACCTCGCCATACCC
>CAZJNQ010000104.1:3409-6661 GCA_964547475.1 uncultured Porphyromonadaceae bacterium | reverse complement strand
ATATGATTGACAACCTGGGTGACCATCACTATGAAGGATTGCTGATTGTCAAGGATAATTATCTGGTGTATGAGAAATACTGGCCCGGATATGAGTTCAACTGGAACAATACCAGTATCCTGGGGCCACCCGTTAACTATGGCCCAAGAACCCGCCATTACCTTGCCTCCGAAAGCAAATCCGTCACTTCACTGGTTTTTGGCATCGCCATGGACCAGGGGCTCATCAGTTCCGTTGACAACAAAATAGAACCTTATTACAGTTCGGATTATCCCGGACTGTTGACCGGCCAAAAGAAAGAGATCACGATCAAGCAGTTGCTGACCATGTCGTCCGGATTGGCATGGGACGAATCGATACCGGCAACCAGTGATGCCTATTACCTGTTCCGAGTGAATGATCCCATCCGGTACATCCTGAGCCTTGCGTTGCAACACCGACCGGGTACTTTCTTTCATTACAATTCGGGAGGCACCAATATCCTGGGTGACCTGGTCCACCGGACCTCGGGAATCAACCTCAGGGAGTTTGCCCGCACAAACCTTTTCGATCCCCTCCAGATCACCAATTGGGAATGGAAAGCCATTCGCAACGATCATTATTTCGCCTCCGGGGGTTTATTCATGACTCCCAGGGACTTGATAAAATTAGGACAGCTGTGCCTGAATAAAGGGAAATGGGGGGATCGCCAGATCGTCAGCGAGGCCTGGGTCAGGGAATCGACAGCCGCAAGGATTGTTCCCGCTGAAATGCCAATCGGTGACAAATACGGTTATCAATGGTGGATGAAGGATTTTGCTGTTGATGACGAGTTTTACCGGTCTTATTTTGCCGTTGGCTGGGGAGAACAATACATGTATGTTTTTAAAAGGGAAAACCTGATTATCCTGTTCACCGGAAGTTATTATTATGAAGGCCCTGAGGTTCCCATCCATTATCTCGTCAATGATTTCATTCTGCCGGCTGTGACTGTGAATTGCAGTCCGGTTCCGGATACTGGTCAGTGATCTATAATATCCGGCCGGGAGAGGGACGGTTACCGAAACCTGCAGGGGTATATCAGGAGTGAAAGTGAAGTATTTCGTATTTTCGTTTGGTTATTCAGAGGATAAATGTCCGTAAGCCGTTCAGTAAAAATTGATTTTAAGCCGAGCTTCCTGTTCTTCCAGGTCGTGGGTTGGATCGGTTTTTCCATCACCGATGCGCTGATCGGTCAATCCTCTTATTTGACCAACGCCAGAAATTTTCTCATATGGCTTTTAAGCATGGCGATTGGCGTCCTGATCTCCCTGGGATTAAGGTATTACTATAAATATTTTCTCAAGAAAAGAAGCGGCATTTTGTCAATCGCCCTTCTGATTGTCACTGGTACACTTATGGCCGCCCTGCTCTGGTTATATCTTGGCGATTATTTCCGGTACCTGGTTTTCTCGGTTGATTTACCCAGGCCTGATTTATTTGGTTTCATCAAGCGGTTATACTTCACGCTCTGGGTTTACCTGGTCTGGAGCATTCTCTATTTCGGATTGAAATTCTGGATCCACCTGATGGAGGAGAAGATCAGGACCGGGAAAGCCGATGCAGATACCCGGCAAGCCCAGCTCCGGATGCTCAGGTATCAGATCAATCCGCATTTCCTCTTTAATACGCTGAATTCAATCAAGGCTTTATTAAGCAGGGAGCCCCTGGTTGCAGAGAACATGATCACGGAGTTCTCTGAATTCCTGAGATACTCGCTTCGCCATAATGATAAAACATTCATTTCCCTTGAGGAAGAGATTGAGATCGTGAAGAAGTACCTGCTTCTCGAAAAAACCAGATTTGAAGAACGGCTGGACTATCATTTTGACAACTCTCCGGAAAGTCTTAAAGTTCCGGTATTGTGCTTCCTGCTTCAGCCGTTTGTGGAAAATGCCATCAAACACGGCCTGAAAAACACTCCTTCGGGCATCATGTTGTTTATCCGGTCCTTTATCAGGAACGATAAGCTGCATATTGAAATTGAGAATACGGGAAGCTGGACGCCCGAATCGGACAAAAGCGGGACGGGCATCAGGAACGTGACTGACAGGCTTGAAACCGCATATCCCGGAAAACATACCTTTGACATAGAGAAAGGTGCGGAAAGGGTTCTGGTCACCATCACGATCACGCTTGAGGAATGAAAACCTACCGGTCATTGATCATTGATGATGAAAGGCTCGCAAGGATCACTCTCACCGACATGCTTTCGAAGTATCCTTCCATCCGGATAGTGGGCGAATCGGGATCGGTGGCTGAATCCATCAGGCAGATCATCAAGCTGGAACCCGATCTCCTTTTTCTCGATGTCGAGTTGAGCGATGGTACCGGGTTTGACCTGATCAACAGGATCAACTATCCGGGCAAGATCATTTTCACCACCGCATACGATGAGTATGCCATCCGGGCTTTCGAGGTCAACGCCCTCCATTACCTGATGAAACCGATTTCCCACAAACAGCTCTCTGAAGCATTAACGCGGCTGGAAGCCTCAGTCGCGGAAAAAGAACCGGGCAGGGAGGCATTGCGGTATGAGCTCAATGACCGTTTGCTGGCTTCCTGCGGGAGTTGCCTTAATTTCATCAGCATCAGTTCCATAGCCGCCATCAAGGCTGCGGGGATCTATACGGTGATGCGGACTTTTGACGGCAGTGAGTATATCGACCCGAAGACGATGTCGGAATGGGAAGCCCGTTTGCCCGGTAACCATTTTATGCGAATCAACCGCTCGGTGATCATCAATTTCGACGCCATTGAAAAAACGGAACAAAGGTCCGTGAATCTGGTACTGATCCATGTCAAGGGAATAGCCGAACCTTTCCGGATCAGCCGGATCTACTATAAAAAAATCAGGAATAAATTCAGCTGATCTTCCCCATGTCCTTCAGCCCGCAAACTCAGGGATCTGGATTCTTTTACCTAATTTCTTCTTCCACCCATCATGGCGATGAAGTAGAGAAGCGAGGCCAGGGACGAAAGGGCGGCGACCACATAGGTATAGGCGGCCCACCTGAGCGCATCCTGCGCCTTCTCATGAATGTTCCCGGCCGTGATCCCGGTGCCCTCCAGCCAGGCCAGTGCACGGCGGCTGGCATCTATCTCCACGGGAAGGGTGACGAACGCGATCAGGGTCATGACCCCGTAACAGGCGACGATGATCACCAATGCCGTGTCAAGCCCCAGCAATCCTTTCACCGCAAAAACCCCGAGGAACATGGCGATGAAAATGGC
>CAZJNQ010000104.1:0-3309 GCA_964547475.1 uncultured Porphyromonadaceae bacterium | reverse complement strand
AAAACACAAACAAACCAGCTAAGATGAAAACGAAAAACCTGTTAATCGGATTAGCGCTGATAGTGTGCCTGCCCGGCCTGAACGCCACGGCACAGGACACAATCGTCAAACAGACCATCAGCGATTACAACTGGCATTCCATCAATGATGTGCTGTATAAACAATCCGGCTTCTTCCCTTCACGGGATTACGAACGGTCAACTGTGGGTTCCCGGGGGATTCCCGAAGGATGGAACAACAATCACCTTCTCCTGCTGGTTGACGGTATACCTTTCAATACCGGCTTGTACGGCACAGCCATCACTGCTGAATTCACCCCGTTGGCATTTACTAAAAGCCTGGAAATCACAAAGGGTCCCGGAACAGCCCTGTACGGCAACTACGCGATCAACGGTTCCGTAAACCTGACCACTGTATCGGCCGGCGATTATTCGAAAAACAAGGTTTTTGCGAGGATGAACGTAGGCGAGCGCAATACCATGTTCCACGACTTCCTGGTGACTTACCGGACAAAACCCCTGGATATTACCACCTCACTCAGTTTTGCCACCAATAAAGGTGACCATTATCTCTCCTATGACGGATCGGGCGAGCTGGATCCGGTCACCGGGACTCTCATCAAGCTCTACCCTGATTTCAAGAGATCAGGCGGTTACTTTTTTCTCAAACTGGAAGGGAAGGAGCAGATCGAAGGATTGTCGTTGCAGGTGCACTCCCAGGTTTCGACTACCGGAACCGGGCATGGCTGGCTTTGGAACATCCCGGATGAGAATGAGGAAATCAGGGACAATTACAACAGCCTGGTGCTGAAATACCAGAAGGATATCCTGCCCTTCCTGAACACCGAGCTGGCAGTCAAGTATACCCTGAGCTTTCTCGACTGGGATATGTGGTATTACCGCTCCGGCGCCCTCAATAATCTGTATCCCAACGGCGTGAATGAAGTCTTGAAAACCTCGTTCAACAACCTGTTCGGCCGGCTTAAGTTTACATTCAAATTACCCAGGAACAGTGTATTTGTGGTAGCAACTGAACCCGGCCTTTTCCTCTATTCCGGCGACAAGCAGCACTATTCCAACATCGTCCTGGCGGATGCCGGGGGCAGCCAGCCCGGATCAAACGAAACCGTTCCGCTGGGATCGTACCTGCAGTTGATCGAAGACAGGCCCGTCCAGAATATCGGAAGCTACGCCCATTTCTCATCCGGCAGACTGCTAGGCAGGTTCATTCAAATTACGGCTGGATTAAGGTATGATAATCAGTTCTTTAACTATGTTGATCCCGGCAATGCCGATCAACCCGCGATATCAAAATACTATGGTGAATTTTCACCCCGGCTGGCCATCGCCATTAATCCTACTGAAAAACTTTCGTTCAGGCTTACAGGGGCCAAAGGCTACAGAGCACCCGTGCCGACCGAGTTATTTGGGTACAATACCTGGGCGATCGCGTCCAACATCGACCAGATCCAGCCCGAAAGGATAAAAAGCGCGGAATTGACCGGTGATTACGCAGCCGGGAAATACTTCAGGATCCGGGCGAACCTGTTTTACACCCTGGCCGAAGGACTGGTCGGTTACAGCCTGTCAAACAATAACCTGAGCACGAACCTGTATGATTTGACGAACGCGGGGATAGAAGGCGCAGTGCTGTTCAGGAAAGGGAATACTTCCGCCTTTGCAAACGTGTCCTATGTCAAGCGGGTTGATGAAAAAATATATGAAAGTGAACTACAGTACGTTTCATTGCATGCAGATCAACTGACCTGGGCGCCCGCATGGACGGCCAACCTGGGTTTTACGCAGTATTATGAGGCATTTAAATTCTCCCTGCAAGGGCATTACCAGGACAAGGTCCTTCGTCGCGACAAGGATTTCTATTCAGCAGGTGAGCTGGCTGGATTCAACATGAGCGAGCAACCCCGTCCAACCGAAGTAAAGCCCTGGATTTCACTCGATGCTCAATTTACCTTCACCTATAAAAATCTGGAGTTTGGCATCTGCGGAACCAATATCCTGGATTCGGACAACTACCTGGTCAAAAACATGAAATATCCGTTTGACTACAAAATGGAAGGCAGGAGGATTTCGCTGGTGCTGAATATCGAACTTTAATTTGTCCGCTAGGTATAGATGTCTTTCCTTCTGTAAATCGCATAGGTCAATAAAACCAACACGATTGATACTCCCAGCGGTATGAGCAGCCGCCATGCCTCGAGCGTGTAATTCAGTTGAGTCACATTCAGGTTGATGTATTTGAAAGGGGTCAGGTAAAGCAGGAAGTCCGCTTTACCATAGACTTTCAGGATCATGTCAAACAAATAGGATCCGGCGACGATGCCGATGCCGATCCCGATACTTGCGCGTCCTCTTTTGACCAGGACGCTCAGGAACAATCCCAGGGCTCCGAAAAACAGGCAGACAGCCAGCCCGTACAGGTGAAGGAAAGTCAGGGTTGCCACGTTGAAAGTGTCTTCCGACACGAGGGAGCAGCAGATCAGGCCGGTCACGTAGGCCAGGATATTGATACCGAAAATGAAGATCAGCAACACGGTCAGTTTGGAGCTAAGTACCTGATTCCTGGAGATCGGGCGCGTAAGCAAAAATTCCGCGGTTTTATGATATTCTTCCTTCGAGAGGATTTTTAAACCCCAGGCTATGGAAAAACCTCCAGCGATCAGGGGGATGTAAAACACGAAATAGGTGGAGTAGAAGCCCAGCACGCTTTTCCATGCTTCAATGTCGAAGTTCAACGCTTTCATGAAGCCTTTGCCCAACGAGTCGAACATGCCGATCATCTGATCCATATCGGCTCCCATCGTGGACTTGATCGAGAGGGTCATGATTATATAAGCCATCACGATGGAAGTACCGATCAGAAGGCCGGTCCAGCCCCGTTTGAGTTCCTTTAAGAATAATACGGTTTTCATAGGGCAACCTCCATTTTATTGATATCCCGGTAATAATGCATGAAAACCTCTTCCAGGTCGGGTTCGGTGATGGTCATCTTGTCGAGCGGCAATCCGGCCAGTTCGGCAACGAGCTTCTGAATCTCCCCGTTGAAAAGAAAAGAGCAGCTTTTATCCTGGCTGGCCCATTCAATAATGCCGGGAGTTGAGAGTTTCAATTCCGGAAGATCCCTTTTGAAGCGGATCTCCACCCGGTTCAGCATTTTTTTCTTCAGATCGGCTACATCCGCCTGATCTACCAATCTCCCCTCCTTGATGATCGCCACGCGGTGACAGAATTTCTCAACTTCGCTGAGTACATGGGAGGAAAGGAAAATGGTGGTTCCTTCCTGGTTTGCCTG
>CAZJNQ010000103.1:0-6696 GCA_964547475.1 uncultured Porphyromonadaceae bacterium | reverse complement strand
GGCGCAGCCGAGTCATTCGCGACCAAAGGGAGCTATTCACGAGGCGCAGCCGAGTTATTCATGAGCGTAGCGAATTATTCACCGAGCGTTAGCGAGGGCTGTTACAGCCCAAACCCAATCGCCAGTGCTCCTATGATAGCACAGTATATGGCGAACCAGATCAGCTTGCCTTTTCTGACCAGGTTGATCATCCAGGTACAAGCCAGCAGGCCCGAGATAAAAGCGGTCAGGAAACCGATTGCCAGAGGGAATATGCCAACCTGGCTTTGAACGGCAGCCTCAGGTACATCCATCAACTCAACGGCATTGGCTCCGATGATCGGTACCAGGACCATGAGGAAGGAAAACCGCGCCATCTCTTTTTTGTCCGTACCCAGCAGGAGCCCGGTGGCTATAGTCGAGCCCGAGCGCGACAAGCCCGGCAGGACGGCAACCGCCTGGGCAATCCCGATAATAAAGGCGGAAAGATAAGTCACCGGGCGTGTAACCTTCGGCTTGACAAAGTGTGCCAGTCCGAGCAGCGTAGCGGTAACCAGCAGCATACAACCGACAAACAGCAGGTTGCCGGTAAAGAATCCTTCAACCTGGTTTTTCAGGAAGAGTCCCACGGCCAGGACCGGGATCATCGAGACTATCAGCTTGAAAACGTAATGGGTTTCCTCGTTAAGCTTGAATTTCAGGGTCCCCTTGATGAGCTTCCAGATTTCCCGCCAGAACACCACCAATGTCGCGAGCACGGTAGCACCGTGAACCACGATTGTAAATGCTACATTGTCGGCATTCCCCACATCCAGCCATACCTTGCCGATCTCAAGGTGTCCGGAACTGCTGACCGGCAGAAATTCAGTAAGCCCCTGGAGCAGCCCCAGGATCAACGCCTGCAGCCAATCCATCCGTTATTCTTCCTTTTTGGCTTTCGGCCGGTACATGATCGCCACCCCCTCCACCACAAAACCGATCAGCACAATAACCGGAGCCAGGGTGATCCGGCGGAAACTGAAAATTCCGGGGTCAAACCGGTTCGGATCATCCGAACCGCCGCCGGTCATCAGCAAAAAACCGATCACTATGACCGCCAGGCCGATGATCATCAGTATGTAGTTGGTTTTCCCGAACACAAAACCCCTGGCTGTTTTCTCCGGATTTTCGGTTTTCCCGGATTTCACTTCCTTTTTTGTTGCCATGTCGTCAATCGTCAATAATATAAATTGTCTCTCTCGGTTCTCATGTATTTATTTACCGCCAGAATGGTTGTGATCCCCGCCAGTACCAGTCCTGCCACAAGGATCAGCAGCAGCAGCATGGCAATGGTGGATGAATCGGTGAATTGCAGGACTTCCGGCATCTGCCGCCTGGCCAGGTAGATCACGGCCAGGAACAGGACTATGGCCAGCAATGATCCGAACAAGCCGTTCAGTATGCCTCTCAGAATAAAGGGCCTGAGTATGTATTTCCGGTTGGCCCCGACGAGCTGCATGGTTTTGATGATAAACCGCTTGCTGTAAACGAGGAGCCGGATGGTATTGTTGAACAGGGCGATGGAGATCAGGAGCAACAGGGCGCTGAAAGCCAGGATGACGATGCTGATCTTCCGGAGGTTCTCGTTGACCAGGTGAACCATCGATTCCTGGTAATAGACCTCTTCCACCTGGGGGTACGCGGTATACTCCTTTTCCAGCCTGGCCAGGCTGTCGGGGTTGGCATACGCCGCGTGGAACTTGATGTCAATGGAAGCTTTAAGGGGATTGACGCCCAGGAACTCGATGAAGTTCTCCCCAAGCTCCTTTTGCAGTTCTTCGGCGGCCTGTTCAGCGGACACAAAGGTGGTGGACTTGATGGCCGGGCTGGCATCGAAATACTTTTGAAGCTGAACGCGGTCAGCTTCACGCACATCATCCTTGAGGATCACAGAGAAACCGATGTTTTCCTTTACAAAATCGCTGATCCGCCGGGTGTTCAGGAGCAACAATCCTAACAGGCTCAAAAGGAACAGCACCATGGCGATACTGACCACTGTAGTGACATAGGAATTGCGTAGCCGAACCGTGGGGAGCTTCTGCTGCCTGTTCTTCATTATGCTTTTATCCAGCGCCTAATTTACGAAGATTTGAGTAAGTTTAAACCAAAATCATCCGTGCGTGGGCATTGTTGAAAAACAAGGCATTAAAGGCTCCGTCTATTCCTACCTGGGTACACTCATCGGGTTTGTTACCGCTGGTCTTCTTCTTCCACGGATACTGAGCCCCGCTGAAAACGGGGTGTTGGACCTCCTGGTATCCTGGTCGCTGGTCTTTGCCACCCTGGCCACCCTCGGGCTGAACAATGTCACCAACCGCCTTTTTCCCTGGTTCCGCGATCCGGCCACCCGGCACCATGGCTTCTCGGGGATCCTTTTATGGGTCACCCTGGCCGGTTTCCTGCTCTCCCTGGTTTTGTTCCTTGTTCTTCGGCCGTGGATCATTGCCGACAGCGAGGGCCGATCAGACCTGTTCATCCGGTATGTCGATTACATAATCCCTCTCACGGCCTTTACCGCCATTTATCTGGTAGCCGATATCTATTACGCCATGCTCATGAATGCCGTCAGGGGGATCTTTCTCAAGGAATTCCTGCAGCGTATATTCATACTGGCGGTCATTCTCGCTTTTGTGGCCGGGTTGTTCAGGTTCAACGGGTTTGTCCTGTTTTACACTGCCGCCTTGTCGCTGCCCGGGATCATCATTGCCATTGCGCTGATACGGGAAGGAGAGTTCACTTTCAGACCCGATCTCGGACATCTCGACAGAACCCTCAGGCGCCAGCTTTTCAGCGTTGCAGCCTACGGAATCATCATCGCCTTCAGCAATATCCTGATCCAATATATCGACCGGATCATGATCAACTCCTATCTGGGCCTGGATGCCACGGGCATTTACGGCCGCGCTTTCTTTTTCGGCACCCTGGTTTCCATTCCCATACGGGCAGTGAGCAAGATCTCAGCCGTTGTGGTGTCTGAACAATGGAAAGACAACGATTATGACGGGATCAACCACCTTTATCGTGATACCAGCCTGCATCAGCTTATTTTCGGATTGCTCATCTTCGTAGCCATCTGGGGCAATATCACCAATGTTTCCCATATTCTTCCCGAGGATTATGCCTCAGGAAGGTATGTCATCTTCTGGATCGGGCTGTCGAACCTGTTCATCATGGCTTCCGGAATCAGCGGAGCCATCATGACCACCAGCAAATATTACCGGACACTGGCCCTGTTTGTTGTCCTGTTCGGAGCCCTGGTTATTTTGACCAACCTGGTTTTCATTCCGGCCTTTGGTATCACTGGGGCTGCCTTAGCTTCGGCTGTCTCGGCTTTGGTCTATGGGCTCATGCGCTATGTCTTCCTCTGGGTCCGTTACAGGATGCAGCCCTATACCTGGAAACATGCCGTCGCCATTGGGATTGCCGCGGCCGCTTACCTGCCTGCCCTCCTGATACCTGACCTGAATGGGGAAGATCACAGGATCTTAAGGCTGATTGCCGATATCCTGATCAGGAGCTCCGCGATACTGGTGGTTTTTATCGGGTTGGTGTTGTCTCTCAGGATTTCTCCCGATATCAACCGTCGCTGGAAGGAACTGCTGGAGTGGTTGAAAATCAAATTATCTTTGCGTAAAACCCACTGATCCGTGAGAGAAAAACTTGTGTTGATCGGCGGCGGCGGCCATTGCAAATCCTGCATCGACGTGATCCGGGCCGAAGGACGGTTTGACATCCTCGGAATAGTGGAAAGCCCGGGGTATCAGTTATCGGGTATCCAGTCCCAGGTTTCAGGTTATCCGGTGATCGGGACCGATGACGACCTGCCGGAGCTGGCCGGGAAAACCGATTTCTTCCTGATAACCATCGGGCAGATCTCCAGTCCGGCCGCACGGACCAGGCTGTTTGAACGGGTGACGGCTCTGGGCGGCAAATTTCCGGTGATCGTTTCGCCGAATGCCTACGTTTCGCCCGCTGCCCTGATCGGCCAGGGCACTATCGTGATGCATCATGCCGTGGTGAACGCGGAAGCACGGGTGGGCATGAACTGCATCATCAACACGGGAGCCCTGGTCGAGCATGAGGCTGTTGCCGGGGATCATTGCCACATTTCGACCTATGCCATAGTGAACGGGCAGTGCACGGTCGGGAGCCGGACATTCATCGGGAGCCGTGTGGTTCTGGGCAATAACCTTACGGTGGCGGATGATACGGTCATTTCAGCCGGTTCGGTGGTGCTCCGTTCACTGGAAGTCCCGGGAACCTATATCGGGAACCCGTTACGGAAAATACGATGAAGAACAAAGTCCTGATCATAGCCGAAGCAGGGGTCAACCACAACGGGAGCGTCGAAACGGCCCGGGCCATGGTTGATGCGGCTGTCGCTGCCGGTGCCGACATGATCAAGTTCCAGTCCTTCAGGACCGAAAAACTGGTCACCGCGGACGCTCCCCTGGCAGCCTACCAGCAATCCAATACCGGCCTGAAAGGCAGTCAGTTTGACATGTTGAAAAAGCTGGAACTCCCCGAGGAGGCCCACATCCTGTTGATGAATTACTGCAAGGAAAAAGGGATCGCTTTCCTTTCTACCCCTTTCGATTCGGACAGCGCGCAAATGCTCCAAAAGCTGGGCGTTGAAATGTTCAAGGTGGGATCCGGCGACCTGACGAACCTCCCCCTCCTCAGGCAGCTGGCAGGATACGGCAAACCCGTCATTCTCTCAACCGGAATGGCCGATATGGCGGAGATTGGGAAATCCCTGGAAGTGCTTACACGGGCGGGGCTGCCGCTTAACAGGATCATCGTGCTGCATGCGAGCACCGATTATCCTGCGGCCTTTTCTGACGTCAATCTTCGGGCGATGCAGTCCATCGCCAAAAAGTTCCGGGTGACGGTCGGTTATTCCGATCATACCGATGGGATCGAGGTGCCGGTTGCTGCGGTTGCCCTGGGAGCCAGGGTCATCGAAAAACATTTCACCCTTGACCGCAACCTGGAGGGACCTGATCATAAGGCCAGCCTGGAGCCCCGGGAACTCGGCCAGATGTGCCGTTCCATACGGAACATCGAACAGGCTCTGGGGAACGGGATCAAGCTACCTTCAGCCGGTGAAAGAAAGAACATGGCCGCCGCCCGGAAAAGCATCGTGGCAGCCTGTGATATTTACCGGGGTGAGCGGTTCACTGAAGAGAACCTGACGGTCAAACGACCGGGAACAGGCATCTGCCCGCTCCGGTGGAACGACATTATCGGTACCTTTGCCAGCCGGGACTACCGGAAAGACGAACTGATCTGATGCAAAAAATCTGCGTAATCACTACCAGCCGCGCAGAGTATGGCCTCCTCTGCTGGCTCATGAAAGGGATCCGGAACGATCCCCTTTTCCAGCTTCAGCTGGTAGTCACGGGCACCCACCTTTCTGCCGAGTTTGGCTCTACCATCGACCGGATCCGCGATGACGGATTCCGGATTGACCGGAGTTTTGATCTCGACCTGAGGGGTGACAAAGTGCTGGATATCACCCATTCACTCTCCCTTGCCCTGGAAGGCTTCGCTTCCTCTTTCGAGACTCTCAGGCCCGATCTGGTGGTAGTCCTCGGGGATCGCTTTGAAATCCTGGGAGCCGCTGCCGCCGCCCTGATCGCCAATATCCCGATAGCCCATATCCATGGCGGGGAGCTGAGCCTGGGATCGATTGACGATTCCATCCGGCATGCCGTAACCAAAATGTCGCACCTGCACTTTACCGCCGCACGGGAATACCGGAACCGGGTGATCCGCATGGGCGAAGAACCCGGGAGGGTGTTCATGGTGGGTGGCATGGGCATGGACAATATCCGGAAAATGACTTTCCTAGAGCGTGAAGAATTCGAAAATGCCATCGGTTTCAAGCTGGGCAAGCGTAATCTGCTGGTCACTTATCATCCCGACACCATCGAACCGGATAAAACCGGCGCCCTGGTTGATGAATTGCTCAGGGCATTGGAAAAATCAGAGGATACCTGCTTCATCTTCACCATGCCGAATGCCGATACCGGCCACCGTATCATAGTGGAAAAAATTCAGGATTTCGTCTTCAGGAATGAGGAACGTGCCATCCTGATCAAGTCCATGGGGCAGTTGAATTACCTGTCAGCCATGAAACACGTGGATGCAGTCGTGGGCAACTCCTCAAGCGGCATTATCGAGGCCCCCGGTTTCCAGATCGGAACGCTTAACATCGGCCACCGGCAGGACGGGCGTATCCGGACCGCATCGATTGTCGACTGTGAATGCACCGAAGAGGCCATCCTGAAAGGATTGATAAGAATCTATTCCCGCGAATTCCAGGAGATGCTGAAAACGGTTAAAAACCCTTACGGACGTGGCGGTGCGGCAGATAAAGTTCTCGCGGTTTTACGAAAAACTGATTTTAAACAACTGATACCGAAGAAGTTCTATGACAAGGGCTCGCAAAAGCTCGCGAATGGTTCGGCTGCGCCTCACGAATAATTCGCTAACGCTCATGAAAAATTCGCTGACGCTCATGAATAAGCGCTTCGCGCTAAATAGTTCGCTTCGCTCACGAATTTTTTTAGGAATTCGCGAACGAAGTGAGCTATTCATCCGAGCGCAAGCGAGGATTATTCGTGAGCTTTAGCGAACCTTTCGTGAGCTTTAGCGAACCTTTCGTGAGCTTTA
>CAZJNQ010000102.1:2363-6733 GCA_964547475.1 uncultured Porphyromonadaceae bacterium | reverse complement strand
CATTTTTAACCAATTTTTAGGGTTGAAAACGGTCAACGTTTTTCAGGCACGGACATCCAATCATCCAACATCCGGTATCCAACATCCCATATCCAACATCCAATATCCCGCATCCTATATCCCGCATCCATTATTCAGTTCTGAAGTTGTATGTACCTGAGCCGACCAGGTACACTGCGAATCCTTTCTCGGTTTTGAGAAAACGAACGTCGGGCAGGTTGCTGACCGGTTTTCCGTTTTCGGTCACCTTGCTTGCATCGCGGGTCATGAGCCAGATCTCGGCAGCCGTATTCGCCGGGATCACTGCATTCAGCGTGAGAATCCCGTTTTCCAGCTTCCATTCCGATGATACCTTTCCGTACATAGTTTCATGTTCGGCCCGCACAAAGGTAAGGTTTCCGCCCGGAACTGGTCTGATCCTGATTTTTTTATAGGCAGGAATGACCGGGTCCATCTGGATACCGGCCACTTCTTTATAGAGCCAGTCACCGATTGCCCCATAGGCATAGTGGTTAAAGGAATTCATGCCGGCATCCTGGAAAGTTCCGTCAGGTTTCTGGCCGTCCCATCGTTCCCAGATGGTCGTTGCCCCCTGGGTGACCGGATAAAGCCAGGAAGGATACTCCTTTCTCATCAGGAGTTGATATGCCAGGTCATTGTATCCGAATTCAGACAGAACCGGGTTAAGCAAGGAAGCGCCCAGGAAACCGGTTGTGAGATGTCCGAACCGCCTGACATCCCTGGCGAGCCTTGCGGCGACGCTGTCATCCTGGGTTTCGGGAACGACTCCGGCCGTCAGGGCCAGCACACAAGCCGTCTGGGTGTTCGAAGCTATCCGGCCGTTAGGGGTTATGTATTCGCGCTGGAAGGCGCCCCGCACATGACGGTACAGGAACTGGAAGGCCCGCATGTCTTCGGTTTTGCCCAGTATTTCAGCGACCTGGATCATTATACGGGTAGAAAAGGCAAAATAGGCGTTGGCGATCAGGTCCTTATCGGTTGTTGCACCCGGATAATCGGAAGCGTTTGACGCAAAGGCCAGCCAGTCGCCGAAATGGCCGCCGGTTGTCCAGAGGTACTGGTCGCCGGCCTCTTTTTTCATGTAATCGATCCAGGCCTTCATGGAAGCATACTGTTGTTCGAGGATCCGTTTATCGCCGTATTGGCGGTAAAGGGTCCAGGGAACGATGACCGCGGCATCTGCCCAGCCGGTGGAGCCGCCGGATTTCAGGACATCCGGAATGACATGCGGCAGGCGGCCATCGGGAAACTGGTCGAGCGCCAAGTCTTTCAGCCATTTGGTATAGAAAGTGGCCGCATCGCGGTTAAAGCAGGCTGTCGGTGCAAAAACCTGGGCATCGCCGGTCCAGCCCATCCGCTCATCGCGTTGTGGGCAGTCGGTGGGAACATCCACGAAATTGCCCATCAGCCCCCACTGGATATTATGCTGGAGCTGGTTCACCAACGTGTCGGAACAGGAAAAAGTGCCGGCAGGTGCCATATCGGAGTGAATGACAATGCCGGTGAGGGTTTCCTGTGTCGGGAAGGTTTTCAATCCCGATATTTTCACGAACCGGAATCCCTGGAAGGTGAAGTGAGGCTCAAACGATTCCATTCCTCCGCCTTTCAGGGTGTACTCTATAGTCTGTTTGGCCGTACGAAGATTATCATAATACATATTACCTGCCTTGTCCAGCACCTCGGCATGGCGAAGCGTGATTTTGTTTCCGGCGGGTCCGTTTACTTTCAGGTTGATCCATCCCACCATGTTCTGGCCCATGTCGGCAAGGGTATCCCCGTTCGGGGCTGTAAAAATCCTGACCGGGGTGAGCCTGACCAGCGGCCTCACCGGCGGTGCGGTCTGGGCAACCAGGTTGGTCAGGTCATACGAGGCAACGATGACCGGCTTCCAGGTTTTATCCTGAAAGGCAGCCGTGCTCCAGCCGGGGATCTCGAGCCGGGCATCATATTTTTCGCCATGATAGAGCTCCGAAAAGAGGATCGGCCCGGTATTCCATTTCCAGTGCTTGTCAGTAACGACCTGTGCCTTGGAGCCGTCGGAATAGACCACATTGATCTGGGCAAGTATACCCAGTGTGTCGCCATAATAGTTGCGGAAATTGTCCCAGCTGAACATGCCCCGGTACCACCCGTTGCCAACCGTAACCCCGATGGCGTTTTCGCCTTTCTGAAGCAGGCCGGTCAGGTCATAGGTCTGGTACTGCAGGTGCTTGTTGTAGCTGGTCCAACCCGGCGTGAACAGCCAGTCGTTGGGCCGCTTACCGTTTATTTCAACCTGATAGAGGCCGTGGGATGTGATATAAAGCCGGGCTGATTTCACTTCTTTTTTAAGTTTGAAAGTCCTCCGGAACATCGGGCAGGGATTCTCTTTGAGATCGGCCGGGATCCCCGCTTCTATCCAGGAAGTTTTCCAGTCGGCAGGGGCAAGGGGGCCCATTTCCCAAAAGGATACGGGCGCCCAATCCGTAATATGGTTCTGGTTGTCCCAGATCCTGACCGTCCAGTAGAGTCGTTCTCCGGCTTTGGGGGCAGGGCCTTCATAGGCTATCTGGTTGCTGGCATCCGAGACGACCTTCTGTGTGGTCCAGAGGTAGGGACCGCCGTTTCTCAGGTGGCCGGGCGTCTGGCCCACCCGGATCTCATAGGCAATCTGGAGGACATTCCTGAAATTGGCTTTTATCTCCCAGCTGAACCTGGGGCTCATGACATCAATCCCAACCGGGTTTTCCTGGTATTCCACGCGCAGGTTGGTGACCTCGACGAAAGGTTTTTCCTGGGCCAGGCCAGGTACCCAGGCTGCTGCCATGAGTAATAAGATACAGGTGATAGGGTTAATTTTCATATTGAATTATTGAGTTCGACAAAGTAAATCAATTTGTTTCTTTCACCCAATCGGTAAATGCGGCCACACCAGCGGCGGTGTGATCAGCCATTCGGCGACGGCAGCCGGGTTGATGGAGGGATCATCCCACAGGGCCAGCCGGATATCGTGCACCCCGATATCCATGAATTTCCGGCAGGGTCCTCTCTCCAGGTTGAATCCCTGTTCGTGGCAATACGCAGCGCTCCGGAGGACGGAAAGCCTGAGTTCCCGGCCATCGAAATCGAACCCGTGAAGGCCGGAGTGGGCGATGAACAGGTTGGTGACTCGTGACTCGTGACTCGTGACTCGTGACTCGTGACTCGTGACTCGTGACTGGTGACTGGTGACTCGTGACGAGTGATGAGTGATGAGAGTCTGCTGTCTTTGGTCTCTGGTCTCCAGTCTCCTGGTCTTTCAACATCATCCACGTACCGTGCACGTGTTCCTGCGCGTCGGGCGGGAAAACGGCTGATCCGCCGGGAATCCCGGCAACGAGGCGGGGGTGCTGCATTTCGACGGGAATGGCCAGCTTGAGCCGCATCTTTTCCTCGTTCCATTGAACCCAGATCTTGTATTCCGTCACCGGCCAGTCTGCGTAAGTTATGGTATGCACAACGATCTTGCTATGACCCCAAACCAGGATCTTTTCCGATATGCTGCGCACGGGTCCCTCCTCAATCACACGGTCCGATCCCGGAACCGGCTCAAACCTGCCGGCTATATCGCGCCAGGACCAGGTGTTGGTACCCCAGGAATCAGAGCGATCATGGATCGCCAAGTAAAAAGGAAAAAGGAAAAAGGAAAAAGTGTTTTGAACCTTCCTTTTTACTTTTTCCTTTTTCCTTTTTCCTTTGCGCAGCTCAAAATGGTGAACACCCACTCCCATGTCCTTAGCCAGGAAGCAGATCTTTCTTCTCCACCGGTGGAACGGAAGCAGGGCCTCCGGTTGTTCCTCCTGGCAGGTTATCCGGTTGCCCGAACGGTCATGCAATTGAAGAATCCAGTCCCCGGTCCAGAGCGGCCGGTAATCGCTCATGCATTCAAATTCAACCGGGAAGGTGGTCAGCAATGGATTGGAATTGAACACGGTAACCGGAATGTACGCTTTGAACGGCGGAACGGTCCGGTTGATCCGGGCGATGGAATCCATGTTCAGCCTCCTGATATTTTCCATCGCACGCCCGTATAGGTCAAGCGCATCGTGCTCTGCCGGCTCCGTGCAGGATCCCGGCAGAATGTCGTGAAAATCGTTAAATAAAATATCACGCCAGATGTCGGAAAGGGTTGAAATGGTTGAAGAGGTTGAGGTGGTTGACGAGGTTGAGGAGGTTGAAATGGTTGAAGAGGTTGAGATATTAGTTGTAAGTCTCTGGTCTCTGGTCTCTGGTCTCTGGTCTCTTGGTCCCTCGGTCTCTTGGTCTCTCAGTCTTTCTGCCTGTACAGCTGCTCCGCTTGCTTCGAGCGCCTTGCGCTTGATCCGGGATAG
>CAZJNQ010000102.1:0-2263 GCA_964547475.1 uncultured Porphyromonadaceae bacterium | reverse complement strand
TTTTTCCGGGCGCTGGTGGATGTACATTTCATAACCGAACTCACCCAGAATATCCGGAAGGGTTCCGGGGTGGCCGAACGAGTCGAAATTATAGGCAACGCGAGGTTCGGAACCGAAATACTTTCTGAAATACTCCCGGCCCGTGGCGATATTCCGGCAGAGGTTCTCCGCTGGCGGAAGATTAACATCAGGCTGTATAAACCAGCCGCCAGAGATGAACCAGCGTCCCGCGGAAACCAGTTCCTGTATCCGGACAAACAAAGCGGGGTCGTATTGTTGAACCCATTGATAGAGGATAGCTTCGTTATGGTTGAATATCAGTTCGGGATATTCATCGAGGAGATCGGTCGCGTTGCGGAAGGTCATGAGCGCTTCGGAACATCCTTCGGTCCAGCGCCATTGCCACACCGGATCAAGGTGGGCGTTGCAGATCAGGTGAACATTATATTTCATTTCGGGCAGGCAGGTTCTTGTACCAACTGAAATAGAGGATGATCACCACAACGGCCAGGATGCCCAGGGTTACCCAGAGGTTTTTCCATTGCCGCAGCAACAGGTAGAAGGGTAACAGGGCGATCAGGAACTGGTAGACGGGCGTGACCAATCCGTTGAAGGCATCCCAGTATGGTTCCCGGTCCCTGGCTTTGACCAGCCCGAGAGATATGGCCTTCCGTCGGACCGGTCTCCAGAACCCGAACGGTTTAATCCGGGAGTAAAATCCGACCAGCACGTCCATATCGGACGGTTTGGTGATGAAACCAATGATGATTGTCAATACAACACTGGCAGCCACATTGATTCCAAGGGAATGGGTGGAGGAAAGACCGCTCAGGAATATCTTCTGGAAGACAATGAACGTGGCAGTTGCCACCATGCTCCATACGAAAGCCCTGGCGCCAAACCGCCACCAGTGCCAGCGCAAGGTGGCCGGCACCAGGATCATGGTGACGACCACAAAGATCATTGTTTCCCAGGCGGTGATCAGGTTCTCGAATCCCAGGCTGAAACAGAATCCGATCAGCAAAGCCGCCATGGAAGCGATCTGACCTATGCGGATGACTTTCTTTTCAGTGAGTTTCCTGAATAGGTAGCGTTTCAGAAAATCATTCGTCACCACGTTGCTGGTCACGTTGATCATGGCATCCAGTGTGGACATCAGGGCTGCGAGAAGCACGGCAAGGAATATACCGCTCACCCCCCTCGGGAGATTCGAGATCACCAGCGGCATGATCTTTTCCCCGTCGAATCCGGCGGTGGATCCCAGGAGGGTAACGCCAATCAGCAAAAAAGCGATTCCAATGATCCACCGGAGAACGTAGAGGGTGGTCCAGACTCCTGCCGCCATGGCCGAGTCTCTGGGTGAACGGGTGGTCAGGAAAAATTGGAAATCCCACACGTTCGGCCCGGCCAGTACGCGGAATATCATCCAGGAGAATCCGATGAGCATCAGGATCCCGAATGAATTGAAATGCTGGTAAGCCTCCGGTGTGGATTCCAGGTATCCGGGCCAGAGCTTCCAGGATAAGGAGAGGGAGTTCCAGGCATCGGGCTGTGTGGATGCGAAACCCGCCCCTGTGCCGCTGGCCAGGACCATGACGGTTATGGCGATGGCACCGACCGTTATCAGTGCGGTCTGGAAAATGTCCGTAATGACCACCCCGTAAAATCCCCCCAGAGTGACATAGATCCCCACAACCCCGAATACAATGAGGGTGGTCTGCCACCTTTCCAGCGGGAAAAAGTCCTCGGCGAATTTGCCGATGCCAACCGCCATGAACATCAGGTTGAAGATCATTAAAACCAGGAGGAAAATGGCCGACGCCAGGCGAGCCGCTTCGGCACTGCGGTTTTTACCAAACCGGATCTCATTGAATTCCGCGAAAGTCATCACACCCGAACGGCGGATCCACTTGGCCTGGAAAGCCATATATCCCGCCATCATGAACCAGCCCCAGAAAACATTCGTCATCCAGACCGTCTTAAGTCCCAGGTAGAACAAGGCCCCTACAAGAGCCATGGTTCCGCCGATATCGATATAACTCGAACAACCGGCGATTCCCAGCACCCACCACGGAAGGTTCCGGCCGGCCAGGTAGTAGTTGTCCAGTCCCTTGGAGGCTTTCTCCTTGATCAGGAAGCCTACCACTGCAACGCCCACCAGATAAACCAGGACGATAACAAGATCAATCCAGTGAAGGTTCATGGCTTCAGAGTTTAGACCCTGAAGTTGGGAAAAATGTGTAAATGTTAAGATGTGGAGGAG
>CAZJNQ010000101.1:0-7146 GCA_964547475.1 uncultured Porphyromonadaceae bacterium | reverse complement strand
TTGTAAAAATGCAGCTTAGCTTAACTCAGACTCCGGTTTTGGGTAGCAAGTCCACTTTTTGATTATCTGTTCAAAGCCCTGAGCATTAAGAGCAATGCTCGTTGTTAAAAGTAAAGTTGATATAAATAGAACGCGTTTCATTTTACTGTTTGATTAGATTTAGGTTATAATAATAGGGTGCATAATCAGGAATGCTCAAGTAATTCCTGAAATAAATCGAAATGAGACTATCAGCTAGTTGAGATATCAATCCGATTGTTGTTCCATTAGAAAAGTTAAAGTCAATGATTTGATTTATTGAATCATAGACCCAGATAAAGTCGCTGTGGAAATCTGTTAGCGCGTACCAGTTTGAATAAAACAGTCCTGTACCGTCTTGCTTAAACTCTATGGTTCCGGATACGTCTAACTCTTCAATTAGATAGAACTGCCCAGATGAAGTAAAAAACTGAACAGAATCGGCGCTTTCAATCATCCAGGAACCAATCAATGGCGAATTATAATTTAAAGATTCTTTACAGCAAGAGGTTACTGCACAATACATAATAAAAATTATGAATATTTTTTTCATCATTCCTGGTTTTTAGCTAATTTAAAATAATAGAACCAAATAACTCCAATAGCCTGATTAGGTCGGTAACTTTTTAAATAAAGCTCCAAGGTATCTGATAGCTGGGATTTAATAAAAGCAAATGTGTTTCCATTGGTAAAATCAAATGAAATTTGGTTAGTGATTTTGTTATGTGACCAGATAAACTCAGAGACGGTATCAGTAATATATTGTATCACTGGTACAAAGCGTCCTGAACTGTCATCAGAAAATTCGATCTTGCCCATCCAGGGTATTGTACTCACAACGAACGCATTGAAAGGCAAACCCGAAACGCTTCTAATCGAATCTATCCTTTCAATTGACCATTCTCCAATGATTGAATTGAGTTTAGGCCCTTCTTCCTTGCAACACGTGTTTGCCAGAGTGACAATACTAACTACAAAAATTGCGGCTTTTACTTTCATTTTATGGTAGAATTTTAAAGAATGAACTTTTTTATCAGTCACATCACTTAGAAACATTTAAAGTCATATATATTTTCGAAATTGAATCTCTAGCTTTTAACAAGAGGGGACGCTAGTTAAAGTAAGAATTTCAATTGGTTGAACTAAAGGTATGGAGTTCAAATCAGAACAACAAAGACTTAACAAACTTTTTTTCTTTTACAAGAAATTTTTTTTCACCACCATCGTCCACCCCGTCGAATCCGACAGCTCTCTGGCGAGAAAGGGGGTGATCTCAACCGGGAAGGTGAGTTGCTTAACGAAGGGGCTACATCGTGAGTCCTCCCGCATGATGGCCATGATTTCCATTAGGTAGTCGAGGGCCTGGTCGGCGAGCAGTATCTGCTCGACCATATCGAGGGAATTGATATGTAAGGGAGTGGCTACGGTTACGGCGATCAGGATCTCATCGGTTCGGCGTTTCAGTTGGTCCTCCTGGGAAGCGATGTTCCCATAATCCACAAACAGATAGGTGCCGGAGATCTCCTCGATTCGTTTTTTGATGGATTGCTCATCGATGCCGAAAACGTAGTCCTGAATGCCGGGAATCAGACTGTGGGGATCAAGATCCGTAATTTGTGATTTGAGAGTGGCATAGGTCGGAAAATGATCTGATTCGGAGCGGTTGAAAAGTTCAAGTACTCCTTCTTTCCGGGGAAATTTGGCAAAGTAGAGCAGGATATCTTGCAGGCTGGTCATTGGGCCAAGAAGTTGACTTGGGCGAGTGTCAGATGGGTTGCTTCGGCGATCTCGGCATTGTTCTTCTTCGATTCCTTCAGGGCCAACACCGCATCCCGAAGCTCTTTGATTAAAAGGTTCAGGAAGTCGATCACCGGTAACTCTTTCAATCCCTGAAGGTCGCCATACCCGGCTTTGGCTATGGTATAGAGGCTATCGCTAAATCCGAGCCGGTTGGTGGCTTTCTTTTTCGATTTCTCAGGCTGAGTCCACCACAGAACGGCATAATCGGTGTTCTCCTGCAGGAACAACAAGTTTGACTGGAAATTGAAGAGGATGGCCGCCTTGGTATCCGGATCGATCTTCCGGATGGTTTCGATCGGCGGATTGCCATACAACGCTGCAGTAATGAGATCAAGATAGACGGGATCCCCTGTTTCACTGAATTGATCGTAGACGGTGCAGGCATCGATAAAGTCTCCTGCAGTCAGGTCGAATTGTAACAGGTTACCGGTCTGGTCGAAGGTGTAACCCCTGATCGTATTCCTCCTAAGCGGGACCTCCGGGATCAGGTTCTTGCCGACCACGGCATCGATCACCCTGTGTTTCTTCAACTTCCTTGCTGCCCGGATCTCAGCCGAGTCATCAGCAAGCTCCTCCGGCAGAATCCGATACAAGACCTTCCGGGTGCCTTCTGAGAAAGCTGAAAAAGCCTTCTTGTTTTCATACTCGATCCGGAACATGAAGTTCAATTGATCGGCGATCCGGTAAACGTTTTCAGCAAACCGATCGACCTGTTCCTGGTTATGGATCCGTTTAAGCTTAAGACCCGCTGCGTCCAGAAAGAAAAGTGCTCTGACGGTTTCGGTTGAGAGTTCTCCCCGGGTGAATCCCCGAAGTAATCCCACCAGGTGGATAAACTGTTGCGGAGTCAGCTCCTCCCACCGGTCCGGGATACGATACGCATGATTATTAAAAGCAATTTCCAGCATGATCAGGGAATTTGATAGAATCCAACTTCTTCACTGTTGAGATCGTCCTGGATCTCGAAATCGTCGGCCAACGGCTGTTTCATTTCCAACTCGATATCGGCGAAGTACTCGTTGGCTTTATCCTTAAGCAGTTCAGCCAACTTCAGTTTGGCAGCATCCTCGGAATACGAGGTCCGGGTGGTCCGGCTTGATTCGCCGGCAATTTGATTCCGGATGGATCTCGGTAAGGTTACGAAATCGAACCGTTCAAGCGCCAGGGCCATGGTCTGGTAGGCCAATGCACGTTTGACCGTCTCGGCCAGGGTGGCCTGATCTTTTACATCATCCCACTTTCCGATCCGCGGTAGGATCTCGTCATCGGTCACCTCTCGAAGCAGAAAAACAATCTTCGAGAAGAAATAGGGCGACCGGTCGATGCCATAGTAGCGTTCGAATTCTTGATAACTCCGGATGATCAGATCCTGTCGGTCCTGATAGGTAGCAGAATCTGCATAGGCGGTAAAAGTAGTCATGTTGGCATCCAGCAGGTCGAGCAAACTGTTCATGCCGGCCAGACCGGCAGCCTGATATTTCTCTTTGATCTCTTCGTATTGATACCGGTACAGGCTCTGGTCGCTCTTGTTCTTTTTCGATGCCAGGAAGATGAAGTGCTCGTACATGATCAGGTTAGCCAGCGCGGCCTGGACAAAACCCACTGCTTCGGCTTTGATCTCATCCGCAGGGTCAGGAGTAGTATGATAGACTTTCAGCAGATCCCAGGTAGCCTGACCGATCAGGGTGATGATCTCCCGGCTGGCCGTTTGAAGGCTTGGGTAAAGCTCTGAAAGAGGTTGAGAGGCGTCCCACCCCTTTACGTTCTGCCGGAATTCGTCGATATCCTTGAAAAAAGCCAGTGTCGCCATTATTGATTGGTGTTTTGTAAGCGGTCTTTGGGTGCGGTTTCTTCCTGTCGCACCGGGTTAAAAAAGCAAATAACTGAGTTGACTTTTTAGTATTCGATAAATAATGACCGTCAATATCAGCTAACTTTAGGGCAATGACTGTTTTGAAAACCGGTAAAACCTCTCCTTGCATTCCTCGCTCCCTGTTTTGCTGGTTCCTGATCCTTGGCCTGCAGGCTTGCGAGAATGAAATTCCGGTCAATGGAAGGGGCCAGGCCGTGCCGGTCGTTTATTGCCTGCTCAACCCTCAGAGCAACATCCAATATGTCAGGATCAGCCGAAGTTACACGGGCGATTCTGCGACTTGGAGCAGGCCTCCGGTGCACGATTCCATGATGTGGGATGTGCCCTGCAGCATCTACATTGAGGAAATGGTTGGCAATCAGGCCGGACCGTTCGTCTGGTTCTACCCGGATACGGTACCTGAAAAGGATTCGGGCTTCTTCCCGGTGACTGCCCATGCGGTCTACCGGGCCGAGTTCAGACCCAAAGTCAACACCCGGTATCAGCTTTATGTCTATTTCCCGGACCTTGACAGGATGGTGTCGGGGCGGACATGGGTTCACCAGCCGCCTGAAATCATTGACCCGGCGTCCATCCAGGGCCGGACTATCAGCTTTGACACGATACAGCCCTATAAAACCCGATGGCTGCCCGGCAATTATTCCGGTTTGTATCAGGTCTTGTTCCGGCTGCACTATTCGGATTCGACCGCGCGAAACTACCGCTTCCTGACTGCCGATTTTTCCAGCGATTTGATTTTTGATACCCGGTATGGGGTGACGCTGGAACATGCCATGAACGGATCCCGGTTTTATGAAGCCATTGCCCGGCAGGTACCGGAAAAATCCGGGACCATACGGGAAGTGATCTCGCTTGAATTCATCCTTTTCGCCGGCGGAACCGACCTGGCACTGCTCTATAACACCTCAACCAGGGCGGGAACTTCCTTTTATGGGCTGAACGATTTTTCCAACCTCACCAACGGTGTGGGTATATTCTCTTCGCTGACGCGTTCATCCGTAACCAACCTTCAATTATCCAACCTGACCCTCGACCGGCTGGCTCACGGGTCAATGACCGGACACCTGGGATTCAGGGACAGCAAAGGAAACTGATCGTGAAAAGGCTTGGAAACATAATGTACTTCTTGCTATTGACCGGCCTGGCCGGATGCGACCTTACCGAGATCTTTCCGGGGAAGGGAACTGATGTGTACGAAAGCCCTTACGGCTCGATCGAGTTTGATTTTGCCATGCCCGATCACCTGACAATCCCGCTGAGGGGCATCCATAGGATAGACCTGAGCATCTCTTCAACAGCCGACAGTCTTTACAGGAAGGAGTACCTGACCTGTGCAAACGTGTCGGATTACCAGCAGAAATACTCCTTCAGCCTTCTGCCCGGAAGATATTTTTATCAGGCAGGCATAACCTGCACTTTCGGGGGCGATACCTGCCTCTACGGGGGATTTCCCGGGGGTCAGAACAGCACCTGGTGGGCTATGGGTTGGGTCGATGTCGAAAAAGGGAAGAGTTTTACCAAGAATATCGTATTCCAATGATAATCAGAATAATAAAAATATCTGGCCTGATCTTTGTCTGGATGTCGTTACTCATTTTGGTATCCATGGGATGTGATAAGCAAGCCGAGCTCTGGGATCCTGAAGCTCTCATTGTAGCTAAACCCGACAGCGGCAAGACGACCCAGGTTTTCGAACTGTCTATACAGGTCATGAATCCGGATCAGAACCAGGACTTGTTTGTCAGATGGGATTTTACCGGAGATTCGGTCTGGGATACTCCTTTCTCGGGCCAATTGACAAGCCCACACCGTTTCTACCAGAAGGGTGAATATCACGTTATGGCTGAAATCCTGACGGAAGGAGGCGAACGTTTTATCCTGAAGCGAACGATAAGGGTGGAACAGGGTTATTCAGCTCCTCATGCGTCACTGGCGATTATACCGTCCACGGGCCATTTCATGACTGACTTCCTTTTTGATGCCAGCGCTTCCTTTGATGACGAGGATTCAGCCTCGGCTCTCACCTATCAGATGGACTATGAAAATGACGGTAAATGGGATACGGAGGCACAGTCAGATCCGGTTTTCCGCCACCGGTTCGATAAACCAGGATCAAAACCGGTCAGGCTTGGCGTATGGGATCCCACCCAGAGGCTTGCCAGTGTGTATGATACGCTCGAGGTGCATGTCACGGATACCTTGATCAGGCCGGCATTTTCCTGGATGCCTGAAGAGGCCACCGTCAAGGACACTTTCCTGTTCGATGCCTCCTCGACCAGC
This sequence comes from uncultured Porphyromonadaceae bacterium, assembly GCA_964547475.1. Taxonomy (GTDB): domain Bacteria; phylum Bacteroidota; class Bacteroidia; order Bacteroidales; family UBA12481; genus UBA12481. Next base: position 1,175 of record CAZJNQ010000101.1, on the reverse strand, counting down.
CATGAGCCTGGTGTCGACAGGCTCTTCACCTATGCCTGGATGATCCATGATGAAAAAGACTACGGTCCTTACGATAACCCCTATTTCAGCCATTGCTTCTGGTCCTCAGGCACCAAAAAGGTCACCTTGACCGTAACGGACGAGGCCGGATTATCCAATAGCCTGACGCGGGAACTGTATATCGGCAAGGAAAACAAGCCTCCCAAACCGGTAATCCGGATTTCCACCCCCTACGGCAATATTACGACCCAGTTTTACCTCGATGTCTGGAGCTCTTCCGATGATGCTACACCTCCTTCATTGATGGTTTACCGGTGGGATTTCAACAGCGACGGATTGTGGGAAACCGGATGGATCAACGAGAAAACCCTGTTTCATCAATTCCCCGAAGCCGGTGAATACTGGATAACCGTCCAGGCTGAGGATGAGAGCGGGGAACGGGGTACGGTCAAGATCCGCGTCCTTGTGTCACCTTACCCTGTCGAGACCGGTTTCATCAAGGACAGGCGCGATGATAAATATTATGGAACCGTGAAGATCGGGGAACAGTGGTGGATGTCAGATAACCTGGACTACCGCATACCCCCCAAAATAAAGCTCCCGATGATCCAGATGGGCTATGACGAACGGGTTGCCAACTGCGATCTTTACGGGTCATTATACCAGGGTGACCGGACGGTATGGTATACTGAATCGGGTAAGGAGATTTGCCCGGACGGCTGGCGCCTGCCCACCGAGGCGGATTGGATGGAATTATCACGTCACTTGCCGGCAACCGGGAGCCGGGAGTCCATGATGGTCAATGGCAGCATGGGCTTCAACGGCCGGCTGACGGGATACGGATGGTTTCGGTTTATGTATGATCCCATGGATCCGGATGCCATAATTGATACCGTGTACTATTTCGACCGGATGGGTAAGGAAGTCCGTTATTTTTCATCTACCGTGCGGCCTTATGTGTACTCCACACAAGCCCAGTTTTACATGGGACTGACTTGGAACTGGGATCTGCCTGACTTCCTGTGGGGAGACCGTGACGGGTACTATTATGTCCGCTGCTTGAAAAAGCCGGATTAAGCCGGGTTCGCGCTATCTGTTCCGGATTTGTGCAATCCGATCCTGAAGGTCACATAATAGGTTATCAGGAAAAAAACAAAAAGAAGCGACGAAACCAG
>CAZJNQ010000100.1:0-7571 GCA_964547475.1 uncultured Porphyromonadaceae bacterium | reverse complement strand
CAGATCATGAAATACTGGCAATGGCCCGGGAAAGGAACCGGGTCGGTAACCTATACCCCGCTCAGCCATCCGGATTACGGCGAACTATCAGCCAATTTCGATACTACCCGTTACCGCTGGGACCTGATGGAAGACCTCTATCCGACCGACGCCTCCGGGCTGCTGATGTATCACGCGGGCGTTGCCTCTTATATGAATTATGGTCCCATAGAATCAGCCACGAGTGTCGACGTGTTTGCCCTGCCGGCTTTGAAAACCCATTTTTCCTATCAGACCGGAATGGTTTTCCGCGACCAGGAGGGCTATGCTTTTGCCGACTGGGTCAGGATGTTGAAACAGGAACTGATCAATGGCCGGCCCATTCTCTATACCGGCACTTCACCCGACGGAAAGGTCTCGCACGCATTCAACCTGGATGGTTTCAGGGGGGACTATTTTTTTCATTTCAACTGGGGATGGGACGGAGCGGGTGATGGCTGGTACACGCTGCCGGAAATGGGCGGGGTATCGGCTGATTTCTCTGCCGGCCAGGCAGCCATTTTCGGAATGCAGCCTGAAGTCAAACCCTTGCACGACAGGCCCTCCCTGCTCGAGGTCATGCCGGGCGACGCATTTGTCCAACTCTTCTGGCAGCAGCCGGTCGCGGCTGATTTTTCACATTTTACCGTTTACCGCGATGGCATGGCTGTCACCAACACCCCGGAACTGAGTTACCGGGATGAAGGGCTTGCCAATCGAACCGCATGCCTGTACGAGGTGACTGCCAGTTATACGGGCCAGTATCCCGGAGAATCGGAACCCACACCGGGGATTGTCACGATTCCCTGGGAAGCCATTACCCCGGGTTACGTTGAAGGCTTCGAGTCCGGGACCGACGGCTGGCAGCTGATGGGTGACCAGACGGGGTTTGTCATAGGCGAGGTATCCGAACTGGGCTTCAGTGGACACCCGGGCCGGATTGCTGCCATACGGTCCGAAGGTTTGCCTGCCGGCAGCCGTGCAGCCGACTATCTTACCAGCCCGGTGATCTATCCGGCTTCCTATAGCCACCTCGCCATCTCCTTCGATTACCTCTTCAGGCAAAATCAGGAAAATGATCATTTCTTCCTGATGTACCGCGATTTCCTGACGGGTGTCTGGCAGCCGATCACCCGCCTCGATTCCACCGGAGGGTGGTCAGACTGGACCCAATTTCACATTTACCTCCCCAGGCCGGCCAGCAATGCACCGATTCAGGTTGCCTTTTATTACAATGATTTTTACGGCGACGGGTATGGCGCAGCGGTCGATAATGTCAGGATTTATGAGGTACCGGAAAAATGTGTTCCTGCCTTCAGCGCTGATATTCAGGATCTGTGCGAGGGGCAGGTGGTGACCTTCACCGACCTCTCCACCGGCCCGGTCAACAACTGGCTCTGGGATTTCGGTCGGGGTGCGGAACCCCGTTATGCCAACACCCCGGGACCTCACGAAATAGCTTACAGCAAACCCGGTGCAATAGATGTGACCCTCTCCCTGAATCACCTCGATCATCTCACCGAAAAGGACTACCTCAGGATACGCAACCAGCCGGTTGCAGACCTTTCCTGGAGCCGCTCCGCCATGACCATCAGTTTCACGAGCAAAGCGAGTCATGCTGAACAGCTGCTTTGGATTTTCGGGGACGGCACCACATCCACCGAAACCAATCCGGTCCATGTTTATTGGATCAAACTGCTTTATGAAGTCAGCCAGATAACCTACAACGGAACCTGCCCCCCGGATACAATGACCATCGAACTGGATCTCCGGCCGGGAACCGGCATTGAAGAACCCGAATGGCCCGGAAGCCTGTCAATCTGGCCCAATCCCACAGCCGGTCGTATTAACCTGATATGGAACACTGCGCCTGCCGATCCTGTAAAAATCTATGTCTTATCTCCGGATGGCAAGGTTCTTAATCACTTTGAGAACGTGTTATCCCGATTTTTTGAGATCGATTTATCGGACTTTCCCGAGGGGATATATATATTGCGCATAATCTCAGGACGATCGGTCAGGACGGAGCGAGTCGTGAAGACGTGACTCGTGATTCGTGATTCGTGACTCGTGACTCGTGACTCGTGATTCGTGACTCGTGACTCGTGACTCGTGACTCGTGACTCGTGACTCGTGACTCGTGATTCGTGAATCGTGACTCGTGATTCGTGATTCGTGACTCGTAAAACGCGAATATGAAACAGCCTCTTTTTCTTCTCTTGTTCCTGTTCCTGGGCCGCTTGGCTTTCGGAGCCTGGCTTGAAAATGTCCCGCAAACGATTACACAGCCCGACGGGACGGTGATCCGTTGCTTCGCTACCGGTGATGAATACTATCACTGGCTTCATGACAAGGGCGGATACACCATTGTGGTCAACCCTGCAGACGGATACTTTTATTACGGGATCCGGTCGGGCGAGGATGTTATCCCATCGGATCATGTGGTCGGGCGAGTGGATCCCGCTGTCGCCGGACTGGTCAGAAATGCACGGATCTCTGCCTCGCTCTACAACAGCAGACGCGCCCAGTACAACCGGTCGCTGAAAGCGGTGACCGACGCGCCCACCTCCGGGCAGGTCAATAATATCAGCATCTATATCACCTTTGCCGATGACACCGCTTTTGCGGAAAATCATCCACGGGATTTCTTCTTCGATTTCTATTCCTCCGACAACGGAGCATCTCTCCGCGATTACTTCCGGGAGGTTTCCTACAACCACCTGTTTATTGACACCTACCACTTTCCGCTCAGCCCCGACAGCATTAATGTCACCTACCGCGATCCCAACCCGCGGGGTTACTACCTGAAAAAGACCGCCTACAACACTATCGGTTATGCAAGCGGGGAGGAAGGGGAAAGGGAACACGCCATGCTTAAGCGTGCCGTCGAATTCGTTAACGACCAGTTGCCCGAAGGGATCAGTTTCGACATGAACGATGACGGCAACATCGATAACATCTGTTTCGTGATCCAGGGAGCGGCAGCCGGCTGGTCTGACCTGCTCTGGCCCCATCGCTGGAGTCTCTCCAGCCAGGATGCACGGCTCGGGGGAAAGCGGGTCTGGGATTATCTCCTGATGCTCGAGGGCGGCTTCAGTGTCGGGACCCTGGCCCATGAATTTTTCCATGTCCTGGGATCCCCCGACCTCTATCATTACAACGACAATGGATCACCCGATCCGGTCGGCGCCTGGGATGTGATGTGTTCGAATCAGGATCCGCCCCAGTACATGAGCGCCTTCATGAAACACAAGTACGGCGACTGGATCGCATCCATCCCGGAGATCACCGAATCGGGGGTATATACCCTTTACCCGCTCCAGATGACGGAACAGACCGTCTACCGTATCAGGTCACCATACAGCCGCCAGGAATATTTCACCCTCGAATACCGCAAAAAGACAGGCAGGTACGAATCTTCGGTACCCGGTACCGGGCTGGTGATCTATCGGATCAACCCGAATGCCGGCAACGGCAATGCCGGAGGCCCGCCCGACGAGGTGTACGTCTACCGGCCGGGAGGATCCCTGGGCGCGGTGGGCACCTTATCCTCAGCCGCGTTCGGTGCCGCAGGGCGCAAGTCCTTCAGCGACAAGACCGATCCCAATTGCTTCCTGTACAATTCCGGGCAAGGAGGCCGCGGAGGCATTGATGTTTCCAATATCAGCGTGTATCCGGACTCGGTAACCTTTAAAGTCACCATCACCCATCTTTTCCCGCCGACACAACTTGAAATGACACCGGCCGAAGGCTGGGTGAACCTGGTGTGGGCCGGCAGCATGGTCCCCGGCCTGACCGGTTATTACGTTTACCGTAATGGGGTCAGGGTCGATACCACCGCCAGTACCGCATACCACGACGCTGACATCCAAACCGGGAGAACCTATACCTATTATGTGACCGCCGCTTACGAGGGCGAACATGCCGGAGAATCGGAACCCAGCAATGAAGCGACCTATACTCCGCTCGGGATTCTTTCTCTTCCCTATGAGGAAGATTTCGAGGACAATGCCCACGGGTGGCTGATCAAGGGTTACGAAGAGGGGTTCCGTTGGGGCACTGCCGAAAGCCTGGATATGCAGGCTACCAATGAGAGTCATTTCATTGCCGCAAGCTCGATGGCGGCAGGTGCGAACACCAAATGCCTGGACTATGCGATTACGCCCAGGCTCAACCTCTCAGGCCAGGACAAAGTGGTCCTGGACTTTGATTATGTCCTGAAACGCTGGCAGCAGCTTGATCATCTGAAGATATTCATCCGCCGCAACCGGTCGGGCGAGTGGAAACAGATCATTGACTTGCCTGTCTCAGGGATCGGAGCGGGTTACAAATGGAAGAGCTATTCGCTTGAATTACCGCAGGATGAATTAACTGAATCCGCTCAGATTGCGTTCCGTTATGATGACGGCGATGGATTTGGGTACGCCGGAGCGGTGGATAATGTTTCCATTCATGCGACCGGAAGCGGCACGGATCCATTCACCCTGGAAAATGAGCTTGAGCTTTACCCGAACCCTGCATCCGGAAAAGCTTATATCAGGTTCAATCTTACGGGGCACCCTGAAACAACCCTCAGGATCTGTGACCCGGGAGGGAAAGTCCTATGGACCGGGAAAGCGTTCCCCGGTTATGGATCTACGGAAGAACTGGACCTGTCGCACCTTGCGAGTGGGCACTATTACGTGCTGGTCAGCTATTCCGGCAAGGTTATTGTCAAGCAGTTGGTCATACAATCGGAATAGGCAACGATGATTGAACAAGCATTCAGGATCATGGCCGGTGAGGTGGGTGCCTGCAAGCGTTGTGAGCTTCATGCAAGGCGGACTCAGGCGGTCTTCGGGATGGGCAATCCGTTCAGCGAACTGATGCTGATCGGCGAGGGCCCGGGCGAGGAGGAGGACCGGCAGGGGCTTCCCTTTGTGGGTAAATCCGGTCAACTGCTGGATAAAATACTGGCTGCCGCCGGATTCTCCCGTGAGGAAAACGTCTATATCGCCAATATAGTCAAATGCCGGCCCCCGGAAAACCGGGAACCCTCACCCGATGAACGGGCAGCCTGCCTGCCTTGGCTTGAGGAGCAGATCCGGCTGATCCGCCCCAGCATCATCATCCTGTTGGGCAGCACCGCCCTCAAGGGACTTCTCGACCCCGAAGGGAAGATCACGCGTGTCAGGGGAAAATGGCAGAACTGGAACGACATCTGGGTCATGCCAACCTACCATCCTTCGGCCCTCCTCAGGAATCCCGAACTGAAAAAGGATGTGTGGGAGGATATCAAGGAAGTTGTGCGGAAGTACCGTGAGCTAGTCGACCCCAGGCACATGGCCTCGCAGGTAAAATAAATCGGCTTCGCCTCACAAAAAAATCGGCTACGCCTCATGAAAAGTTCGCTTCGCGAACGAATGATCCTCGCTCCGCTCGGATGAAATAATTCGCGACCGAAGGGAGCTATTCGCGAGCGTTAGCGAGCAATTCACGAGGCGCAGCCGAGTTATTAGCCGAGCGTTAGCGAGGCCTAAATGATTAGCATCGCGTCGCCGTAGGTGCCGAAGCGGTATTTCTCCTTGATGGCTACCTGATAGGCATTCATCAACGGATCGAAACCGGCAAATGCCGCAACCATCATTAGGAGCGTGGTGAGAGGAAGGTGAAAGTTGGAGATCATCCGGTCTGCGACAGAAAACTCATAGGGCGGGAATATGAACTTGTTGGTCCATCCGTCGAAGGGCTTCAGAAAGCCATCGGTCGACACGGAACTCTCAAGGGTTCGCATGGTGGTGGTGCCGACAGCGCAGATATGATTTTTGGCTTTTATGGCGCGATTGACCATCCGGGCAGCTTCTTCTGTGATCAGGATCGGCTCTGAATCCATTTTATGCTTGGTTAAATCCTCTACATCAACCGAACGGAAATTGCCCAGTCCGACATGCAAGGTGACAAAGGCAAAATCCACTCCCTTGATCTCCAGCCGCTTCATCAACTCCCTGCTGAAATGCATCCCGGCCGTGGGAGCAGCCACCGCTCCCTCATTCTTCGCAAAAATGGTCTGATAACGTTCACGGTCTTCCGGAACCACTTCACGCTTGATGGATTTCGGCAGCGGAGTTTCCCCCAGTTCGAAAAGGATCTTCTTGAATTCATCATACGGCCCGTCAAACAGGAAGCGCAAAGTACGCCCCCGGGACGTGGTGTTGTCAATCACCTCGGCCACCAACACGTCATCTTCGCCGAAATAAAGCTTGTTCCCGATCCTGATCTTACGGGCAGGATCCACCAGCACATCCCAAAGACGCTGTTCACGGTTGAGCTCGCGGAGCAGGAAAACCTCGATCTCGGCCCCGGTTTTTTCCTTGTTGCCACGCAGGCGGGCCGGAAATACCCGGGTATCGTTAAAAACCAATACATCCTGATCCTCAAAATAATCCAGCACATCCTTAAAAATCCGATGCTCGATTTCACCGGTCGCGCGGTTCATTACCATCAGCCTGGATTCATCACGATTATCAACAGGATGGAGAGCAATCAGTTTGTCGGGCAAGGTGTACCTGAATTTGGATAATTTCATGCTGATTGTGATATGGGATTGCCTTTATACGGGGCAGAATCGTATTTGTTTCATTCAGGCTAAATTTTTTTCGAAGTTTTCAGGCGTCGTTGCCTCTTCCACCGAAAACCGGCCGCTTTTAGTCCGTCGGAGGCTGGTCAGGTGGCCTCCTGATCCCAGGGCGGTTCCAAGGTCCCGTGCAAGGGAACGTATATAGGTGCCCTTCGAGCAATTAATGAGAAGGGAAATATCCGGAGGATTGAAATCCAGCAATTCAATCTTTTTGATAAAAACCCGCTTGGGCTTCAGGTCTTGTTCCATACCCTTCCGGGCCATTTCATAAGCCCGCACTCCTCCGATCTTCTTGGCACTGAAAAGTGGAGGCACCTGCTCGATATCACCGGTGAAGGCCATCAGGGCTTCCCTGACCATCGCCTCGTTCACGTGCCCGTAAGGGAAAACAGCATCGATCCCTTTTTCAAGGTCAAAACCCGGTGTGGTAGCGCCCAGGCGGATGGCGGCCAGGTACTCCTTCTCCCCTGCCTGCAGCTCATCGATCTGCCTAGTGGCTTTCCCTACCGCAATGATCATCAGCCCGGTAGCCAGGGGATCGAGGGTGCCGGCATGACCTACTTTCAGCTTTTTCAGCCCGGTGGCTCTTTCGATGGCTTGTCGCACCTTCTTTACCAGGTAAAACGAGGTCCACCCGTAGGGCTTGTCGAAGAGCAGGATGCGGCCAGAGAGCCAGGAATCAGGATCGCTTACCATGTACAATTTTCTTATTACGATATAAAATAGTTCGGCTACGCCTCACGAATAGCTCGCTGACGCTCGCGAATAGCCTCCCTACGGTCGGCGAATAGCTCGCTAACGCTCGCAAATGATACGCTTCGCGTATGAATGATCCTCGCTATGCTCGGATGAATTAATTCAGGCCGTAGGCCTCATTCACGAGGCGCAGCCGAGTCATTCGCGACCAAAGGGAGCTATTCACGAGGCGCAGCCGAGT